>CAYZOB010000077.1:0-27869 GCA_964480115.1 uncultured Candidatus Peribacteria bacterium | reverse complement strand
AAAGGCATCCCCGAACTTGGCACATCTCCTTTTTCGGTTATTTCTTCAGTACTATCATTCCAATTCATAGACGAAAAGACATAATCCGCTACTGCCGGTTTACCAAATTTCAGCCAAAAAATATTGCCATTTTTATAAATTGCCGCTTCCTTTGCCGTAAGTTTTGTCCTTTTTCTATCCGCCTGCATTTTTTCCGGAACTATTACATTGACCCTGCCGGCACTTTGCTTATCCAGCTCTCTGGCCAAAGCCAGTGAATCGTCCGACAGGCCAAAAACAAAAACATTGGCGGCTCCTTCATTCAATATTTCAATTTCCTGTTCTTTCTTCCCTCGCACCGGCCTGGGAAAACCATACTTACGTGTTACCGTATACAAGTCACCGAAATCAGAATCTTTAAGCATTTCCTCAAAATCAGCAGCATCCATTTCACTGGCTTCAGCAAAGACATCTCCCACAAGTCGTTTTAAAGCACTCTTACGCCGTTCAATTCTTTCAATTGAACGATTAACATATAAAGCCACACTAACATGTAAAACTATTGCAAAGGGTAACAAAATTAATTTGCCTATAAATTTGTATATTTCAACCACCTGCACCAGCTCATAAGCAAAAAACATAGGTGATCCTACCAAACCCAAACAAATAACTGACATTGGCAGCTCAACATCTTCATCTTCTTTCTCTTTTCGACTATCACCACGATTTTTCTTTATTTTTTGCCATAATTGTCCAAATACCAATCTGATTAATGCAAATGTCCTCTTTTGATCTTTATCAATTTTGGATTTTTTGAAATTAAATAAATTCTTTATCAACTTCAAAACCGCTCCGGCGATAGATATTTTTTGGCCACTTCTATGAAATAACTGCCTGGCAAACTGGGAGGTGACGATTTGTTCAATTTTCGCCGGATCATGAAGACCTGCTTCCACCAATTCCGTTAGCAATTCTCTATAGCTCAGCAGCAAAAAAAACTCGGTTGATCTATTGTTCCAGGATAATCTATCGTCCATCTTACCTGTTTTACATAAACACATATAGTGATGATATATATCAGCAACTACTTGCTTTAGTGGCTCACCATACTCTATGTCAGGATCTGCAACTAAATCCTTCCTTAATCCCTGTAAATCTTTAGTTATTTCGCTGCTAAAAAGTGCCTTGCCGACAAATTTTCCCATGTCACAAAGAATCATTTCCCTCAATGGTCCTTTCTTTATTTCTTCCACATCCCCTGTCGCCATGAGAAGACGTATTTCGGATAATTGGTCAGGAGGAGTTAAAGCTATCAATTCTTCAAAAAGCAAGCATTCCTTTGGTAAAGTTTTTAAAGCCTTGGGAGCTTCATTTACTGGTATACCAGCTCCTTCAGCTAAACAATTTTCCCCTAAGTCCACCGCAATTGATCCTCGAAGAGCTTCCAAAGTTACAGTTTCGGCAAGTATCGGTAAAACGATTTCTTGCTCAGCACTTTGCTCTACCCCGTCAAATTTTGTTTCTACAGACATAGCAAGAATTAAAAGGCAACATTAGATCACACAAAACACCCCAAGTCAAGTAAGTTCGGGTGCTTACAGATTCTTAATGACTTTTCCCCCCTACAACCCCTGCTCCAACACCTTTGTCTTCGTTAGTACATAAAGCTTTTTGCTGTCCGGATTCACATACATATCACGCAAATCACCAACTCCAGTAAATAAGTATTGCGTCTTATAATCAAGATTTCCGGTTCTCGTATCCTTGGTATAAACCAAAACTCTGGCCTCTCTGCCATCCAGCACATAAATCTGATCCAGCTTATCATTGGTATAAATAGCCTTAGGATCTACCAGATTATTAAATGGCGCATTATTGATATAAAAAGACGCCTTCGCCCCCGCGTATAATTTCAAAATATCACCGGTGGCCTGCAACAGATACAGATTGGCATCAATCGCAAAATCCTGCACCCTGGAAACATCCGTCTTATCGTTAATATAACTTTCCGCTTTACCAAATTTCCCATTACTGCCTTTGAAAGCATATTTCCAAATCTGATTTGCCGCCTGATCCAAAATATAAATCTTATTACTCCAGGTAGCCAAAGCCGCACCCTTGCGGAAAGCCCCATCTTCACTATCCATGATACTCATCGTACCATCCTTGTATTGAATAACTTTTCCCGTCTTAGTGAGAAAAATCAACGATCGCTGATCCTCAAAACCGGCCGCCGCAATCACCGTTTCATCTTTGTCGATAGTCAAAGGATCCTGAATTTGATCAAGCACCAATTCATACAAAGCATTATACTCATAAACAAAAACTCTATCCTTCAGCGTCACGAAACCCAAGGCATTCACATCAGGCCGCTTGGTAGCCAAATCCGCCACCACTTTTGGCGCGTTGACACGAGTCACATTATCCAGACGATCTCGCGTTTCTTCAATCTGTAAAAGATAAATAGTCGCCTTATCCCTATAATAACCCGAATCCAATACGGATTTAGCATCCAAATAAGCCTTATCCAGAGTATCTTTAGCTTGCTGCTTATCCAGCACACTCTGAGCTTCCGCCTGCGTCAACTTATCCTGAACGCTCACCAAAACCAGATCCAATTTTTTTAATTCATCTTTCTCCGCTCGATTACTATTGGCAAACACAACTAAAACACCAAGCACCACAATCACCACCACCAAAAGTGCCAAAATTTTATTCTTGCCAAAACCCTTTTCCATGACTCCGTCTTTAAAATTTCCCCACCGGTCGGCCATTTTAGAAAAAACACCTCGCGTTCCCCCATAAGTTCTGCGCTTTGCAGGATCTCGCTTAAAAATATTCAAAAATTTACCGGTCAAAATGTTTTTATGAGCGGAAACTCCGGCCTCATTTGCCTCCAGCATGCCTTTGCTCACATGATCCTCACCATCCATTGCTTCATTCACCTGATCCACACCGGCTCGTTCAAAAGAAATACCGGTAAGCCCGACTCTGCCCAAAATTTCCGTAGAAATAATATCTCTTACATTGGCTAATGCCTGCGCGATATCTTTGCGGTGCACTCCTTCGGCCAAATCGCTTTTACCAATATACCTGATCAATCTTGTTGATGAGAACAAGACAATATCTCCTTCTTCAATTTTACCGTTGGCAATAGTGGAAAACACATCCTCACCACTCGCCTCCTCATTCAAACCTTCACTTACGATACTGACATAACGTTTACGAATGAGATACGCTTCCGCGTCACTCGACTGGGTCAAAAACAAATCATTGCCCACAATCGCCGCGACTATCACATTTAAATTACCGATATAACCGGAGGTCTTCTGGGCTTTAAATTGAGCCAAAACTTCATTGATAGCTTTCAAAGCGGATTCGAAACGGCCATAAGGATCCTTAGCCACATCTTCAAAAAAGACTTTTTGCATTGTTTCAAAAACTGCCTGGGCAATTTCTTCCGCATCTACGGGATTATTTTGAACTTCAAAATTGATAAAAATCTGCCCGCTTTTTTCTCCATGATCCTGAAAAAGATCATAAGCATAATTCTCCAAAAAACTATTATCATCACGTCCGACAAACAAAAACTCATAACTTGCTTTAAGTGCTGCCATAATTTTCCAAATAATAAATTGAGCCAAATATACAAGGGTTAAGCCTCTATGGCAAGCGCTTTTAGCACTTGCTTGCGAAAAAAAAGAATTATTGATAACTTGAAGCCAATAATAATCTAAATTATAAAAAATATGGAAACCTCCACCCCTAATTCCATCGAACCGGCAAAAAGCAAAAAACCTATGATAGCCCTAATCGTCAGCCTCGCTTTAATAGTGGGAGCCGGAAGCTATTTCTTCAGTGGTGGCAATACTTTCCAGGGAAAACTCGAAATTGGTCAAAATTCGGTAAAAACAACAATTGATGGACAAAACATCAAGCTTGAATGGCAAAATATTACAAATACGGAAAAATATTTAATCTCAAGATCTAACCAGCCCGGTCAATCTCCAGCAAAGAATCAAATAGCCACATCAAAAGAAATTAACTACCTGGATACATCGGCAATACAAGGTTCAACCAATTACTACACGATTACAGCCACGGGAAAAAAAGGACGGCTATGGATATCCGATGAAGTTGCCGTAACCATACCGGCTTCTATTACCCCAGTACTGACAGCACCAATATTGACTTTTGAAGATGGTTCAACCTCAAAAGTTATCGAAATCGATAAAGATACCGATGTAAAACTGCAATGGATTCCGGTAGCAGGTGCTTATAAATATTTGGTAGCGGAAAAAAATGAAATCAACGGTGCCAAATTTTCAACTGAAACCATGGATAACAATTACACAAGAAAATTCATGAGATGGGACGTAGAACAGGGTTCCAACACCTATACTTACACCGTATTCGCAATGAATAAAGCCATGAAACCTACAGAGGTACAGCAGATTAGCCCGACCTCCAATCAGATTAAAATCAAAATAGACATAGTTATTAAATCAAGTATGGATCTGCCCTCCGCCGCTACTCCATATTGACTGAAATAGGTTCTTACCATACAATCACCCCACATAAAAACAACTTTTCAATATGTTAGAAAAACTCAAAAAACGCGCCCGTCTAAAAACTCATGGATTTCGCAGCAGAAAGGCACCGGTTTTAGCCAGACGCCGCGCAAAAGGTCGCAAGAGATTGACCGTTTCAATTCATTCCAAGAAATAGATGCTGGCCAAACAATACCGCATTCCCAGGCAATCCATTGATTACATTTTGAAAAAGGGCGGCCAATTCACCTCTAAGCTTTTTATAATTAGATATAAAAAAAATAACGAAAATTTCTGCCGCTATCGCACCATAATCAGCAAAAAAATCAGTCTAAAAGCGGTAAAACGAAATCATTTGCGCAGACAGGTCTACGAAAGCATTCGGATTAATACGGCCAAAAAATCGACACCAACCTGCCTGGATCTCATACTTATCGCCAAAAAAAACATTCTCAAGGCAGATTACCAAACAATAGAAAACGACCTTAAAAATAACATCCATGGAGAAATTCAATAAAATTCTCAAAAACGTCCTGACATTTTTAATAATCTTCATGGTCATTAATTATGTTTTTCAAAGTTTTCAAAAGAAAGATCAGCAGATAAACACCAATCCCGGCAGTATTACTTTCCTTACCACTTCCAATGAATTCAGCCGCCGCGGAGAAGTTATGGTGGAAATTCTCAACGACAGCAAAGAAACCCTCACGATCCCGAATGGATGTCCCGGCGAACCATTTGACGTTTATCGCTTTGAAAACAATAACTGGGTACAAAAAACCGCTACTCCAAAACTCGACTGTAAAAACACCGGAGATCTAAAAATTGAAGCCGGTAAGGAGACTAAAGTAGGCTACAAAAACTGGAACAATGCTCTCTTCGGCGAGATGGGCCGTTTTAAAATCTCTTTTAATAGTTCAGTGGAAGGCAAAATTGTCACTTTCACCACTAACGAATTCACCGTGGTCAAAGAAGGTGTTTTTCGCCAATTATTCGTCGGCCTATTCTATCGTCCTATCTACAACGGCCTGATATTTCTAGCTTCTCTTTCACCAAATAACGACCTCGGACTCGCGACCATTATTTTAACAATTATCATCCGTACCATTTTGCTGGTTCCTTCACAAAAGGCCATGAAATCTCAACGCCGCATGCAGGATCTCCAGCCACGCTTGAATAAAATCAAAGAACAACACAAAGGTGATCAGCAACGTATCGCCATGGAAACCATGGCCGTCTGGAAAGAGGCGAAAATCAGCCCTCTCGGCAGCTGCCTGCCGATTCTGATGCAATTCCCTTTTTTGATCGCACTCTTCTATGTAATTCAAAACGGTCTAAATCCGGACAATACTTATCTCTTATACGGCCAATATGGCAACTTTTCACTCACCGATATTAATGTGAATTTTCTGGGCATTCTTGATCTTACCAGTCCAAATTTCTACGTTCTGCCTCTAATAATCGGCGGCCTGCAATTTGTGCAAATGAAACTCTCATTTATGAAAAATGCAAAAAAACAGGATGGCAACGAAATGGCCATGGCCAACAATATGATGATCTATATAATGCCGGTAATGATCGCTCTCTTCACTGCTTCTCTACCGGCAGTCGTGGGAATTTACTGGGGAACATCAACGATTTATGGCATAATACAACAGCTGGTAGTAAACAAAGGTGGTCCAAAAAAGAATTCCGATGAACCGACCGTGAAAGTAATAAATGCCTAACCGCGCATATCCTTAATTTAATCATATGGACATTGAAGACGTACTAAAAGAGACTCTCGAGGAGATTCTCAAAAAATTAGGCACAAAGTACACCAAAATTCTCATCAGTGAAGATGAAAAAGACAGCTATGTGGTAAACATAAAAAGTGAAGAACCCAGCATGCTGATTGGTTATCACGGTGAAAATATCCAGGCTCTCCAGCATTTGCTCAAAGTTCTTGTTTGGAAAAAATTTGAAAACGAAAAATTCAACATTCTTGTAGACGTAGATGACTATCGCAAACGTCAGGAGGACAATGTAATTACCCTGGCGCAAAGAAAAGTGGACACCGTACGCAAAACAGGACGCACACAAATTTTACCGGCCATGTCTTCATATTTTCGCCGCAAAGTTCACCTGTATTGCATGGGAGCCGGCTTTGACGATATCGAAACTTCCAGTGAAGGCGAAGGTGACCGCAGACACGTAATAATCAAGCTTAAAAGCTAAATCAACATGAGTAACTCCAAAGTAATTGCCTCCTCGTTACTCATTCCTATCTTTCTCCTCGCCTCCGGCATAGCAGAGGCGTTTTCAGATGTGAAAGCGGAAAATGCACATTACATGGCAATCGAATATTTACGTGAAAACGGCATCATCGAAGGCTACATCATGAACGGAGACAATACATTCAAGCCAAAACAAAATATTTCCCGCGCTGAAGCTTTGAAAATATTTCTCCTGGCAAGCAAAACAATCACCGACACGAAAGCAGTTATAAATGAAAACAAGGAATCCCCTCTCTCGGACGTACCCGCAAATTCATGGTTTGCTCCATACATTTCAATAGCCAAAGAAAAAAACATCATTACCGGCTACGATGACGGCAGTTTCAAGCCGGAAAATCCTATCAACTTGGCGGAAAGTTTAAAAATGTATTTTGAGGCCATAAATACTGCCAACGATGGACAAATTGATTTCGAAGCAAGTATCAATGAAAACTTCATCGATGTCGCTCCCGACGCTTGGTTTAGTAAATACACCAGCTATGCCGGCTTTCGCCAAATCATCAATATCTATTCCGACAATACCATAAATCCCAATCAGTTAATGACCCGCGGCTATCTGGCCGAAATTATTTATCGCACAATTCAAAACAAAGAAGGTCTGGAATTTGGCAAAGCCACCTACTATTTTGGCATTCCGGGCAAAGAAAACGACAGTTATGATCAGGAATTGATGACTACCGCCCATCAAACTCTTCCAAAAGGAACTATCTTACAAGTTACAAACTTGGCAAACGGTAAATCCGTGAAGGTAAAAATAACCGATCGCGGACCTTATGGCCCCGGACGCGTATTGGATTTATCGAAAAAAGCTTTTGCTAAAATAGCCTCACCCAGTGAAGGAGTGATTAATATTCAATTTGTACAAGTCTCCCCGGAAATTTAAGCACGATAAAAATTCTCTCATGAGCATAATCGACTATGAGCTAAAACACGGCAAAATTCGCAACAAGGAAACGCTGAAGAATGAGACAAAAAGAACCATTCGCCTGCTTATCATTACCTTGAGCCTAATGATCCTAACTTTATCTATAGTATACCTTTTAAGCAGTAACGATAGCGCCCAAAAAGGCTACACCCTGCAACAATTAAAAACTGAAAACAAAGCACTCAAGCAGGATCTGATGGAACTTTCCACAAAAGTAACAGACTCCATGGCTTACGATAAACTGGGAAACAATCAGCAGATCACGGACATGGAAAAAATTGAAACAAAAAGCTACGTAACTCCGGAGGATAATAAGATTGGTAGATAGTTTTCAGCTTAGTTGACAATGCTTTCGCAATCTTTATACTGGCTCCGCAATTAACAATTAATCATGGCGCCATCGTCTAATGGTTAGGACAGCGGGTTTTCATCCCGTAAACCGGGGTTCGATTCCCCGTGGCGCTACCAAATTTGCCCGTACCATTTGCAAAGCAAATTGGCATTGTTTACAGTACCCAGGAAATCTGCTAATATCCGCCACTATTAAGATCCACCAATGTCCGAAAAAACAACTTTCCGCGAACGTCGCACAGAGGTATGCAGAGAGAAATTAGGCTCCCGTAAAGAAGCCGTGGAACTGATAGCAAGATTTATTTACAACCGAAACACGGTTCAAACAGTAAAATTCGAACACCCGCGAAGAACAAAAAAGACCGTTATGATAGGCTTATTTTTTCAACCAAACGACGCTGATCCCAATGCCACACCCACTCGTCAAGATTGGCAACAAAATCCCCGATATGTGATAAGTCTTTTTTTGAATGACATCCTTAAAATTTTTCAAGATACGGATAGCCAAGCTCTGAAAGAGACAGCAGCCCAATGTATTGCCCGCTATGGTAGCGAATATCCAAATTTAATCTTCGACATTTACATGATTAACGCCATCCTGAAAATAATAAAAATGGCCGAAGAAATATGTTTTATGGAGACAATCGAAAAACAAAAAACCATCATCATCTTAATTAAAAGCTTACAAAGAAGTGTAACGGAAAAAGTACGAGCCTCCTTCAGACCGGCCTAAACCGCTTTCTGATCCCGATTGACCTGTTCTCATAAACCTCTTATCATTCCCCCATGTCCTGGAAAATTCTCAAATCGGAAGAAATAATCAAAAACAAGTTTTTCAGCATCCAAAAAGATCAGTGCGAAAAAACAGACGGCCAAATAGTTGAAGATTACTATACCGTTCATCGGCCGGATGTTGCCATGATCATCGCCTTCACACCTGAAATGGAATTAATTATGATTCATCAGTATCGCCACCCCGTGCGCAGCCTGGACTATGAGCTGCCGGCGGGATTTATCGAATCATATGAGACGGATATTGCTCAAGCCGCCAAAAGAGAACTTCTGGAAGAAACCGGCTATGAAAGCGCATCCTTGGAAAAAATTCGGGAAACTTTTTCTGCCGCCGGATTTACCAGCAATCATATACATTTTTTCATTGGCTTCAATGCTAAAAAAGTAGCCGACCAAAAATTGGATAAAAACGAAGAACTCGCGACACATGTTTTACCTTTTTCCAAAGCTTTGGAACTCTTAGAAGAAGAAAAAGTGAAAGATTTAGCTTCGGTCACCGGCATTCTTCTGGCAAAAAAGTATCTGGAAAATTCCGCCTGACAATGAGAAAACCACGGTATAACGCGACCAATTTTTTATTCTACCCAATGCCAACCCGTTCCATCTATCTCGACCACGCCGCTACCACTCCGGTAGACCCTGAAGTTCTGCAAGCCATGCTCCCCTATTTTTCCGAAGAATATGGCAATGCCGAATCCTTGCACGCCAGAGGCCAAAACGCCCGCATGGCCGTAGATAATGCCCGTGACATCGTAGCCAAAATTCTCAATTGTTCCGACAGCGAAATCATCTTCACTGGTGGTGGAGTCGAAGCCAATAATCTGGCAATTTTCGGCGCGGCCTACGCCAATCAAAAAAAAGGTCGCCACCTCATTACCAGTTCTATAGAACATCCTTCCGTCCGCAGCCCATTCGAAAAATTGGCCAAAGAAGGCTATGAAATAACCTGGCTGAAAGTCGATAAAGAAGGATTAATCAATCTGGAAGAATTAAAAATCGCCATCAGACCGGACACCACACTTGTTTCCATTATGTATGCCAATAATGAAATCGGCACCCTGGAACCGATAGAAGAAATTGGCAAAATTTGCCGGGAGGCAGGCCTAATCTTCCACACCGACGCTTGCCAGGCCACAGATTCTCAGATTCTCGATGTTCAAAAATTACAAGTGGACATGATGACTTTAAACGCCAGCAAAATCTATGGACCAAAAGGAGTCGGCGCCTTGTATATCAAGCGTGACACACCAATAACTCCTCAAATTTTAGGCAGAAGACAGGAAAACGGTTTTCGCGCCGGCACACACAATGTGCCCGGAATCGTCGGCCTGGGTAAAGCACTGGAAATAGCCATCGCCGGACAGACGGAAAAAAACGCCCACATTACCAATCTGCGCAATAAATTAATCAAAGGGATGCTTGAAAATGTCCCCCGCGCCAGGCTCAACGGACCAAACCCCCTTGATCAAAAGTACATTGATACGCCTCGGCCTACCACTGCATCGTCTTTTCCCTGCCCCCGCCTGCCAAACAACACCAATTTCAGCATTCCCGGAATCGCAGGTCAGGATCTTTTATTGCAACTGGATAATCTGGGCATCTATATCTCCACCGGGGCCGCCTGCACCGTCCGCACGGCCAAGCCCTCAGATGTTTTAAGTGCAATTGGCGTACCAACCGAATTAATTCAAAGCAGTATCCGCCTCACTCTGGGCAAAACTACCGGCGAAGCTGACATTGATTATGTATTGGAAGTATTGCCGGAATTGATTGAAAAAATGAGAAAGAGAGGGTGAGAGAGTGCGCCCGCCTGCCAGCAAAACTTGCTACTACAAAAAAATTGCTCTATAAATTTCACATGCGCGAAATCACACTCGGTCTGGTACAAATGAAATGCGCCGGAACTCACCAAGAAAATCTCGACAAAGCCATCAAAGGCATAGAGGACTGCGCCAATCGTGGCGCACAAATCATCGCCTTGCCTGAACTTTTTTTGTCACCCTATTTTTGTCAGGGCAAAGACCATAAAAATTTCGAACTGGCTGAAACCATTCCCGGACCGACCAGTGAAACTTTTGGTGCCTTAGCGGCAAAACTAAAAATCACACTGATCGTTTCTATCTTTGAAAAAGCAGAAATTTCCACAAATCAAAATAATCCCGCAATCTCACAGACCTCAAGAAATTCCAAATCAAATTACATTTTTTTCAACACCACAATCTGCCTCGGCCCAGATCTGCCTACCGGACAGGCCGGCGGCAAAATTCTTGGCAAATATCGTAAAATTCATATTCCTTCTGAGCCCCCCGATCTCTACGCCGAAGATTTTTATTTTGAATCCGGTGATCTGGGTTTTCCGGTTTTCGATACACCATTGGCAAAAGTCAGCGCTCTAATTTGTTACGATCAATGGTTTCCCGAAGCCGCCAGAATTGTCGCAAGCAAAGGAGCGGAAATCATCTTTTATCCTACCGCAATCGGCTGGGATCCCAGACTATCGGAAGACATTAATAAAGCCGAACTCGAAGCCTGGCAAACCATTCAAAAAAGCCATTCCATCGCTAATAATATTTTCGTGGCCGCAATTAATCGTACGGGAAAAGAAGGCGAGCTGAATTTCTGGGGAAACTCATTTGTCAGTGACCCCTACGGCCGCCTCCTCGCCAAAGCTTCAACCGACCGGGAAGAAAATTTAGTTGTAAAATGCGACCTGGACACTATCGCAGAAATGCGCAAAGAATGGCCATTTTTGGACGAACGACGGGTCAAACTTAGTCTGCCCGGGCAGACTATCGATAACACAAAATTAAAATTTACCATTAAAAACTAGAACAGGTTGTATAAGCCAAAAATCAGGCCAAAAAGTGTGCGCCTGTCTACCGCCAGGCAGGCACGCACACGCAAATACAACAATTTCAAATTTTTAGCAACTTCAATCAAAAACCACCGCATACCAACAAAATCAAACTCCGCCATGACCACCACCTCCATCGACCACACCACCTTTCACATGCCAGCCGAATGGGAACCACACGCCGCCATGTGGCTCTCCTGGCCGCACAACTACAAGCATTGGAATTGTTGGCTCGAAGATTCCAAATCCGCAGAAAAATACCAAAAAGTTCTAGATACCTATTGCCAAGCCATGCACGTCATGCAGGACAGCGAGGCGGTACATCTTCTCGTGAATGACGCAGCCATGGAACGCGCCGTCCGCACCCGCATGCAAAAACTTCAGCTTCTCACCGACAATCTAAAATTTTTCCACATCAAAACCAACGTACCTTGGACACGCGATCATGGGCCAATTTTTGTCACCCGCGACCACAAAAATTCCCACGAAATTGCCATCACAGACTGGATTTTCAATGCCTGGGGCGGCAAATATCCACCCTGGAAAGACGATGACGCCGTACCGACAAATATTGGAAAACTTATAAATCTCCATGTTTTTAATCCCAACATTGTCCTTGAAGGCGGCTCCATCGACGTCAACGGCAAAGGTACTCTCCTCACCACCACCAGCTGTCTGCTAAACAAAAATCGCAATCCAAATCTCACTCAAAAACAAATTGAGCAATACCTAAAAGATTATCTCGGCGTCGCCAACATTCTCTGGCTCGGCAAAGGTATTGTAAACGATGACACCGACGGCCACATCGACGATCTGGCCCGTTTTGTAAATCCCACCACCATTTTCTGCGTCAAAGAAGACAATCCGGCAGATCCCAATTACAAATACTTGCAAGAAAATTTCGAACAATTACAAAAAATGAAAGACCAGGACGGCAATCCACTGACAATCATCCCGTTACCAATGCCCGATCCGGTGATTTATATCAACGAACAAATGCCCGCCAGCTACACCAATTTCTATATTGGGAACAAAATCGTCCTTCTTCCCACTTTCCGCCAAGCAAAGGACGAAAAAGCAAAAAATATCCTGCAGAAATATTTTCCAAACCGTAAAGTCGTAGGCGTCGATGCCTACGATGTGATTTGGGGCCAAGGTAGCTGGCACTGCCTGAGCCAGCAGCAACCTCGTTAACACTCCGCGCTCCCAGCTAATAAATTTACGATTAGTCGACCTCGATTTTTCATTTAAGGCCAGCGATTTTTCAAATGAACACGACCAATAAATGGCTAACATAAAACGAAAAACGAACTTATCGCTAACCACGAACCCAGCCTCACACACTGTCAACATCTTTTCCCAATTTCCACTTTTCACACTCACTTCTCCCTGATAATATTCTAAGCACCGCACAGCACGACATACCATATATAGTACCTCTCTCTGGAAAAGCCCCACTACATATAGGGATTCCCCCTCATCCCTGTGAGAAATGTCCAGGCGACCATGAGTATTAGCCCATGGTCATATCTCAACAAGATTACCAATATAGTAGTCTTGACTCCTTAACCCCACGCTCTCCTATGTCCCCAATTCAAAAAATTAAAAAAAGAAACGGTGAAATTGCCAGCTTCGATCAAGAAAAAATCACCGAAGCCATTTGGAAAGCCGCTCAGTCCGTAGGCGGTGCCAACAAAGAAATGGCCACCCGCATTTCCAACCAGGTTGCCGCCGTACTTGAAGTTTTTTTTAAAGACGAAAGCACTCTGCCAAACGTAGAACAAATCCAGGATCTGGTTGAAAAAATTCTCATTGAAGGTGGACACGCCAAGACGGCCAAGGCTTACATTTTATATCGCGCCGAACATAAAAATATCCGCAACACTCAGCAAGAGATCTTAAACGGTCACAGCTCAAAACTACCTTTTAGCGTGAATGCTTTGAGGGTTCTTGCTGCTCGCTATCTTCAGAGAGATGAAAATGGCGAAGTTTGCGAAAGTCCGGAAGGTATGTTCGAACGTGTGGCTAAAGCGCTGGCACAAGTGGAAGAACGCTATGGTAAAAACGCACAGGAAATCACTGACTATACCAACAAATTTCAGGAAGTTTTAGATAAATTCGAATTCATTCCTGCAGGCCGTACTTTGGCTAATGCCGGAGGAAAAACCCGCCTGGTTTCCAATTGTATCGTGCTACATTTTAAAGACAGCATGGATGGAATTTTTTCCACTCTGCGCGATGCCGCCCTTTTACAACAGGCCGGCTCGGGACTTGGCTTTCCTTGGCATTTACTCAGACCGGCCGGCACCCGCACGACAAAAACTCAGGGTATGGCCTCCGGTCCGGTTTCTTTTTTAAAGGCTTACAATGAATCATTTGGTGTAATAAAACAGCAAGGTCGCCATGGCGCCAACATGGGCGTAATGCGCATAGATCATCCGGATATTCTTGAATTTATTGAGGCTAAATGGGAAGAAGGCACTCTGGTTAATTTCAATATTTCAGTCTCACTTACTGATGAATTCATGCAGGCGGTAAAAAGTCGCAGCAATGAACCATGGCTCTGCAACTGGAACGGCAAAAAGATGAAACCCCGCCGTGTTATTCGCAACAAAAGAAATGCCTTTGTGGATGCCATCGAAGAGACCATCACCGCTTCAGAGTTAATGGACAAAATTATTAACGCCGCCTGGAGAAATGGTGAACCGGGCGTACTCTTCCCGGACGCCGCCAATCGTAGCAATCCCGTTCCGGCTTTAGGTCGCCTGGAAGCCACAAATCCTTGCGGTGAACAATGGCTGCACGATGGCGATGTCTGCAACCTCGGCTCCGTTAATCTGGCTAAATTAGTCGAAAATGGTCAGGTAAATGAAAAACGTCTGAAATTTGTTACGGAAATGTCCATCCGTATGCTCGATAACGTCATTGATCTTTCAGATTTCCCCGTTGAAAAAGTAAATACCACTTTCCGCAATAATCGTCGCATCGGCCTGGGCATTATGGGCTTCGCCGACATGCTTTATCAAATGCGCGTTCCTTACGATTCTAAAGAGGGCTTCGATACCGCTCGTAAAGTAATGGCCTTAATTAATCACACCGCTCATCAATATTCCAACAAATTAGCTGAAGAAAAAGGCTGTTTCCCCAATTGGGAAATTAGTATTTTCGGATCAAAAGGCCAAAATTTCAAACGCCGCAACTCCGCTCTCACCACTGTGGCTCCAACCGGCTCGATTTCCATGCTGCTCGACTGCAGTTCCGGCGTAGAACCATTCTTCGCTCTTTCCTATTATAAAGAAGTGCTAAGTGGTCAAAAACTGGCGTATATCAACCCCTTCCTTGTAGCCGAACTCAAAAGAATAGGCCTCCACAGAGAAGATATTATCAAGGAAATTGAACGCACCGGCTCTATTCAACAAATCACTGAAATCCCCGAAGAAACTCGTCATGTCTTCGTAACCGCCATGGATATCAGTGCCGAAAGTCATATTCATATGCAAGCAGCTTTTCAGGAACATGTCGACAATAGCATCAGCAAGACTATTAACTTCCCAAACAGCGCCACTCGTGAAGACGTTCGTAATGGCTACATCATGGCCTGGGAACACGGTCTCAAAGGCTGCACCGTTTATCGTGACGGCAGCAGACAAGAACAGGTTTTAAATTTGAATGGACAGAGCGTAGTGAGTGAAACGAACGGAGCTCTCTCCTCACCCAAAGTTGAAATTCGCACTCAAGCAGTTCTTACCAACACCTCGACAGTTCACGCACCTGCTAAAATTTTCCCAACCGGAATCACCTTCAAAGCCAACTTCGAAGAAGTCATTCCCCCACCGGTAAGCCAAAACGGCTTAATGGATTCTTCAACTGCATCCATCAAATCCACCAATCTTTCCGATCTGGCCACCATGGCCAACCGCGAACATCTTTCTTTGAACAAAAAGGAAATAATCCACAGCAAGAAATGCCCGGAATGCGGCTGCAGTATCCAGATCGCCGAAGGCTGCATGCTCTGCCTCAGCTGCGGATTTTCGGTCTGCTCGGTGTGAAATTTCTTAACAACAAGTGACTGGCTTTACTCTTGTTCGAGACTACGGCACAGAAGTACCAGGTGCTGGACCGCTTACTGAACGCGATTTTCAAAACTTAAGAACCCTCTTGGATAAAATAGCGCAGCATAATCAGTGTCCCCAAGCCTTGGGCCCACTAAGGGTTTCGGCTTGAAATGGAGCGAATCCAGCTTTTCCGCTTCATTTTTGGGGACACTAACGAAATCACCTCCAAGCTGTATTTACTTCCACAAGACTTGGGACCACCTTGCTTTTCAAGTTCAATAAGCCAATATCTCGGTTTTCGAGGCAATCTTCGGGGAAATTGGCAAGAACACAATCCACGCACCCCGTCAAAACCGGACATACATTTGCATAAAACGAAAATATATGTCATAATGTGGGTAATCATGGGAAATAAAAACGAAAACCCAGGCATATTCGATAAAATCGAAGCTGTAACAAAGGCTATAAAATCAGGAAAACCTGCAGAATCAGGAAAACCAGAAGAAATCAGGGAGGTCTATCTTAAATTTGAAGCAGAGCTCAAAGAACAAGAAAAAGAAAGAACCAGCCTTAAGATTGCACTAAATCGATTGCTGGAAAGTACTGACAAAGCTATAAACGAAAAAGTAAAACAATCACGGCTCAACTTTTTCACGGGAAAGCAATCAGATCATTTCGAAAACAAAGAAGATCACGTAAAAGGAGAAATTTCCCAAGTTGTCACAAAATGGTTCTTCAGACTTACCAGGGAGCAGCAAAATTTACTTGCTACTGACCCGGACCAACCCACATCAAGATCTATGATAGTCGGTGAGTACAATTCTGGCAAACGAATTGCCTATTCATACGAAGTCAATTTTCATAAACGACATCCTGTGATCACCATCGACAACATGACTACACGTACAATATCCTCCTTATAAATGATCAAAAACACCAAAGATTTAGAAGAAAAACTGAATCCAATTTCAAAATTACGCATCTACCAGGTGGCACGAAAAATAGTATTTGCCAAAATGGATAATCAGCAGATCACCCCGGAAAGAGCCGATGAAATTCTCAGCTATGTAAAAGATAACGTGGCAGAAATCGATACCCCGCAAGATGCAAACAAATTTTACAGAGCAATCAGCAAAAAATTCGATGAACTGACCGGCGTAGCAAAACTTTTCAAAAAAGAATTTGATGAGAAAATGGAACATTTATTAATTAAAATTGTAGAGAATTTTGTTAACAAAGGTGAGATTGAAATTGCCGCAAAGATAATGATGGAAATTGAAGATATCTATATGGGTAAATCCGACATTGACAGTTTTATAAAAAATCGCCCGGACGACTTCAAAACCGTTCTTGACAGCATGCTTAAAATGTCGTAATATATACTCGCAATATAACAAAAACAAAAATGATCCACTCTCACACACCAAAATACAAAAGCTTTTTTCAACCCTCAAGGCTTATCCATAACAGATACGGTCCAGAAAGCCATAACAATGAACCGTCAAGAAATCCGCCCGGTGAAGCAGGACCCGCTAAAAATGTAAAAAATAAATTTCCGCCAACTCCAGTTCTTACTGAAAATGAAAGACTAAATCAGGTACAAGGTAATGCCAAATCAATTATTTCAGATGCTTTCGTGAACGCAATATGTCTCTCGAAGGAGAAAGGCGGTCTTGACATGGACTTTCAGGATTTTGCAGATACGGTGTACGCAGGAAATGAAACCGCAAGAATTATATACGAGAGAACTAAGGATATCGCTTTACGTCATAAAGTATCTAGTGAAGAAGTAGCTCTATTAGATCTAGGCAACTCTCTAACTGTTAAAATATCAAACACTATGACTGATTGGTGGAATAGTCAAAGCGCTCAAACACAACGTGATTTGATTAAATTAGATGCTGTAACCGCAAACTTTAAGGGTTACAAGATAATGATAACTTTTACCCCTGACGATAATGGCCAAATAAATTTAGAACCCAGATTTTTATTTTCAAATCACATGCGAAGTGACTAAAGGACACAAAGTATAATTTCATCAGAATACAAGCCATATATCAATAACAAAAACAAAAATGATCCACTCTCACACACCAAAGCACACCTATTCCTTCCAGGCAGCAAGACTGGTTTTTAACGAACATCCACATGAAGCACATTCACCTGAAACACAAACACCGGAACCAGTATGCTTTACTGGAGACGAAGACAAAGTAAAAGAGGACTTTCCTGCCGCCCCTGAAGCGCTCATAAAAAAAGGCGTAGAAAATAAAATAAGCATGGAAAAATTTGAGAGAGGAACACCTAGTGGTCCCTCGTTTAAGATGTCAACAACCAATCAGCCCACAGATGTACAAACATATGATAAAGATGGAAAACTCATAGGTGCTCATGCCGATGTGGAAAGTGCAACAGGAATTGAGGTAATTAGAGGATTATCAATCCTACATACTGTGCCACCTCCAACATGGGAATTTAAGATCAACGGTACAAGAGAAGCAATCGTTATAAAAAATCCTAAATACGATTGGGAAAGCACCCAAGGACCAGATGGAGTAAACTGGCTGCGTCTTCGCACAACAGTTACAGTCAGTCAAAATTTCCTTAACTTCGCAAAAGACAAGCCTGAACTATCTGCCTTTCAAAACCTTAAGGCAGGTGAGCCAAGTGATGATTTCATAATGGAACGTATCAACACAACGAACGGAACTCCTGAAAAATCAACAAAAACAGGTACTAACGGTGAAAAATTCTCACCATATTCTGCAAACTACGTTCTATATCATGCTTCAGTGGAAAGCATGAAAGACAATGAAAGAACGTCACTACAAAAGGATCTATTGAGGTTGAATAATGCCCTGCAAGATAGAATGCGTGACCCTACTATCGGTAGCAACGAGCACGATGTCACAAGAGAAGTTAATGCTGACTTGAACGTTTGGTACAGCAGCCTAACAGCTGCACAGAGAAATATACTTGTATCTAGACGTGAAAACTTACCATCCGATTTTCCTGACACATGGATAATTATTAAGAAAGGTGGAGACGAGTACCAATTCAAAGTTTTTTTTAGTCAAAAAGGTCCTGAAATAAAAAGGGTAACATAGAGAAAAAATAAAAATGAACCAGTTCAATTCAAAAAATTTAGTTGAGGCGGTTACGAACTCAAGGTATATAAGTACTTTGCCTGCCGAGGAAGCATCTAACATTAAATGGCTTTTATTTAATGCGCCTGAAAACCTGCAAAAACAGTTTTTTAAAATATTAATAGAGGAAAATGAACTGTCGGAGAAGGTATTTAATGAAGGGCTTAAAGTAACTAAGTCGTATCTGGAACAATATAATAATGAGAATAAGGCTCTTCATTCAAAATTACTGGGGGAAGTTTCTAAATTAAATGAGATTCATGCCAGGAAAGGTGATCAATCAACCGGAGACTCATTATTAATTTCCTTGTAATCAAAATTATTTATGGAAAAATTAGGACAAATTGACGTGGCGACTTTAGAGGCAGAAATAGATGCCAATCCCCAAGTGGATATAGAGACAATTTTTGTTGAAATTCAACAAGTTGCCCAAGAGAATTTACGAATCATCGCTAAATGCAAAAATATACCATCTGATGATATTAATGGTTCCACCAGTGTCTCTTTGCTTGTATTGGAGGCCGAAGCAAGTTACAAGGAGGCCTTTGACCGGTTGGTGAGAAAATTGAAACAACGTAATGCTAATCAGCAGCATATTGCAATGCTTGAGGCGCTCGAAGTCAGCTTGGCATCTAAATTGGCGGAATTGCGGAATACAGTGCCGGTTCCTGCCAAAGATTTCTCAACGTATTTAAATCTTCATGAAGGACCAATTTTGGTAAATCTTTGTGAAATGGAGACAATGCATTTATATAATCAGAATCACATCGGACAAATGGCTTTAAAGGATTATTTAAGTAGTGTTTTAACCGACGATCCACAACCCCATACTGTTATTATAATTGGAGGTGTGGTCGTTGCAGTAATTTTGTCGGGGGGGATAGTAGCAGGGGCGGCAGCAGCAGGTTGGGAGTCGGTTATAGGCCTCCCCATTGCTGCTCTGGCTGGAGACTCTATGATAACGGGTTTTGCAGCTAACACGCCGCCATCGCAAAGTTTCAAGGATGTTATTGGAGAAAAAGATACTATAACAGAACTGGATTACAGTGAAGATGATACTTTTGCATTGATGCAGGGGTTGGCTGAGAGCATTGGTTTTGATAGCAAAGATTGGTATTTGCGGAATGGACAAAAAGGCTTAGAAACCAGTAGTAATTACATTAATCATTTAATTAAATACGAGAGTACAGAAGCCAGAGAAAAGGACAATATGGGTAAGGGCGATGTAATTGACGCAACGGCCAAGTATATTGATATTACTACAGAGGATGATCTGAAATTATTTCGTGGATGGGATAGGGATCTTTATGCTCTGATGGAAACTGTCCTTGGCAGGGAAATGGTTAAGAGTGAAAGGGAAATAGTTAGTGGAGATGAACTGACGTGTCCCGCAATAGCGAAGCTTGAGGGGCAGATTTTGGGTAAACTGGTTGCGGCATACAAACGCTTTAATGGTAATACGGTAAAATTTAAGTATTATAAGAGTTATGTTTTTTACAGGCTGAATAATTTGCCCGGAACTGATCCTTTACTCAGGCTGGATCAAGTTGCAGACTGTATACTGCCACCATCTTCATGGGAAACCGAAGTAATGGCGTATATGAGTCAACATCCCTAAAGAATTGCTGCATTACCTCTGCAAATTAACCAGTTTCAACAAATTATCCAGATTTTCTCTAAACAACTGAACATCCGGTACAATAGCAACTTTTTCCTGACCGTTCCTGCTGTAACAATATTCAGATAAATAAAATAACCAGAGGAAAAATTGATACAAATGCGCAAGCTCGGCAGCTTCAACAGGATTCAAATTCAAAGCCCCCTCATCCATTAGAACCGCAATTTTTTCTTCCACATTACCCGGAATTTGCTGAATAAAACCTTTATCTCCGGCATGTTTTCTCATAAACAGGAGAATTCGATGAGCCAGAAACATCTGCACCGTGCGCAAAGGACCAAATTTAACCGACCCCTGCTTCACAGCGCTGGAAGGATCATAAAAAAGTTCACCGCTATCCCTGTTAAAATGTTGTACCACATTTCCTTTAAAATTATTATTACCTGTAACAACTATATTTCTATATTCTTTAAAACGTTTTTTAACATCTTCAACAATAGACTTGCCCCCACTACCAACAATTTCTTGGCAAAGTAAGTCCTTGCTTAGATTTACCAACTCCTTGTTTCTAAAACCCAACGGAAAAAGATCAACAATAATTGTCGGCCAAGGACTCGGCGGGGCATAATCCTGACAATAAGCCACTCTATCACGATCCAAATCCTTAATTTCAATACCACCAAAAATATCCAAAGCCTTAATAGCCTCTAGGCATCTCACTCGCACCTCATTTGAGATGGCCGGAACACCGTGACCTCTTTGCACCAAAACTATCCCATCAATTGGTGAAGTACGATCGCCCTTTTTCTCCTTTCTGGCATCACTGCCCGTAGTGGCAATGTGTATTTTCGCCCCGGCAACGTCCCTGTTTCCATCATTAATAATAAATTGCAAAGTATCATTGACCCTCAAATCATCCATCAAACCACCAATATAATGCAAATGTTCCTCATTTCTTCTATAAACAGCATTCACATATTGACTGCAATCCTCCTTGCGTGGATCCCCCGCCACCTCCTTAGGTTTAAAGAAATCAGCCATAATTCAAGATTTATGATAGTATACAATAGGGCATTTCGGCATATTTGTCAATCTTTTCCTTGACTTTTACGCTAGATCATTATAGATTATATTGCCTATACCGTCTGACAACCTATAATCAACTCATGGCTGAAGCCGCTCCAAAACAAGAAGATTCCGATCCGGATCAACCTGATGATCAGAAAAAATCTGATGATTTAAACAAACCCGGTGGAAAAAGCCTTGGTGAAAGGATGAAAAACGATGGGTTAAGTATCGATAAGGCGGCGGCCGAGATTAGGCAAAACAGGGAAATTGCCAATGCAAAGTTAAAAGATTACGTAACAGTAAAAGGCAGTCGCGGCGCAATATTAAGCACAAAAGAATTTACAGATTGGCAGCATAAATTGGACGCCGCCGAAAATTCACAAGATCCCGCTAGAGAAACTAAGAAATTGCTCGAACAAATTGAAGATCTTCCCCGCCAAAAGGAAACCGCCGCTCAAAAAGAAAAAGACGATGCTGTGGAACTCCCACCCGGTGACAAAAAACTCACCGACCTGCAAGAAAAATTCGACAAAATTTGCGAAGAAAATCGTCACTTAATCGGTGAAAATCAAGTTGACGGCTTCAAAACCTGGCTCGCCGAAGAAATGAGAAAAAAGCCAACCACCGGCCATCTCGAAGAACAAATCAAAAAACTGGAAGGCAAAGAAATTGAAGATAAAAATGGCCTGGCTCCCCGTCGCCAGGAATATGCCAAACTGACCGATTTATTCAAAACATATGGACTGGGTGCTCCGGAAGACAACAATGAATGGATACGCCGGGAAGGCCTGAGCGAACGCCGGGATTTTCGCAAAAAAATCGAAACGTTTGAAGATCATTTTGCCAAACTGAAAGACACCGGTTTCTATTCTCCTGAAATGATCAAAAAGCATATGGGAGAATTGCTGAAAGCCGAAAACCCCAGCATGTTAGACGATAAATTAAAGGAAGCTAAAGATCTTGCTCGTGAAGAATCCGAAGGATTCACCCATCTGGATGAACACTTCCAGGTAGGCGACACTTCAATGCGCAAACTCAGTCCGGAATCCAAGCAGAAATTCATGGAATACTATAAAACTTTAGACCTCAAAGAACGTCAGAAATTGATGGACGAAAGCGTACAAAAAAAGGGCCTGAAGTTTTTCGAAAATCTTGCCAACGGCGAAGCCTCTCTGGCCAAACATGATCCAAAATATCCGGAAGTATATTCTACAAATAACGTCCAGGCTCTCGACCAGATCTACAAAGACGATCCTGATGCCCTGAAACTTGCTCTCCAAAGTTTCGAGCATCTGGATTTCATGCAAAAAGTTGAAGCGCTAAAAAAGCATGCGGTATTGGCAAAAACCGCGCAAAGCAAGGAAGAACTGGAGAAAAATCTGACCATGCAGGCCATTAAAGCCAAATTGGTAACTGCCAAAAGCGACAAAACCATTTCCGAAGAAACAGAACAAAGATATATAAAATTTTTCAATAATCCCGAAAATTTCAAAAATCCCGACACTAAAAAACCGGGAGATCTCAAGGAATTCAAAAAAGCTTACGAAATTCTTGTAAACACCACGCCAAATGAACAATACAAAAATCTCGCCGCCTACGAAGAACGTCGCAAAAAATTCGAAAAAGACTTGAAAGAATTACAGAAAATAAATCCGGCCATCAGTGATGAAGATCTAAAAAAATTGCAGGAAAAATATGATAAAGAAGGCTGGACCAGACGCGAAAGAGTTCATAACGAAGAGTTAAAACCAAAGATTGCCAAAGAAAACGAAGATCGCAAAAAACGTGTGGGCTTAGAGGAAAAAGCCGGCATGAAACATGGCGAAGCCAACACGCGACAAAGTCGCATAGAAGGCGCCCCTAAATTGGCCGAAACCATCAAAGCGGTCACCGAACTTGTTTCAAATGATCAAGGCGCCGAAGCCATGAAACTCCTTTTGGAATTCAATGAATCACAACCGGATAATCCTAAAATTCTTTTCTGGATGCAAACGGTAGCCAATTACATGAAAGAATTCGGTAGCGGCAAAAAACGGGAAAAGACTGTTGAGAAAGAACTTGAACAAGAATTGGACCAAATTGTAGCCAGTGACAAAGGCGTTCAAGACGACTTAATGGAACAAAAAATTAAAAGCCTAAACATGGAAGGCGTGAAGCAGAGTGAACAACGCCACGATAAAAACATTTCCGGCCAGGCCAGAGCACAAAAAGAATCCATGGGCCGCGTGCAGCAAGGCTCACTGGAAGCCAAACTCACTACTGGTGCTTATCAACAACTTGGCAAGGAATACATGGTTGATAAAGAAGGTAAAGCCAAGAAAATCGAAAAAGTTCAATTCAAGGATAATAACGTCAACATGCAGGAACAGGATCGTTTCCGCATGAAACGCGAAACCTTTAAAGAACAAACCAAATTGGACAAGAAAGAAGGTATGTTCACCGCTTTGAAAAATAAGAACAACGAAACAATTTCCCACGAAATCGCCGCCAAATTACAACAAGCCGAGCTGGAAAAACTGGAAAAAGAAATGGCAGAAAAAGCTCAAAAGAAAGTGGATGGCCGCATTACTTCAAATGACAGTTCCGGCGCCAAGATTTTTGATTTAAACAGCACTATCGCCGCTCGCCGCAAAGCTAAAGAGTTGATTGACGAGAAGAGGAGCGAGAGAATCAAGGCAGCGTAGTAGACTTTTGCGCCCGCCTTAAACCTATGCTAAAATCTGCTCAATACTCATGAATTTCTCGATGTTTTTAAGCCTTTTTCTCCTTACTATTATCCTCGCGATCACCGTTTTCCTGACGATTTCTTTTTATATCACTATTTTTGGCGGTGGCCCATTTGTACCCACGCCAATGGCTTCCGTCCATCGAGTTCTTAAAGTAGCAGGCATCAAAAAAGGTCAAAAAGTATATGATATTGGCGCCGGCGACGGCCGCTTCATACACTTTGCCACTAAAGATTACGGTGCCGACGCCACCGGCTTCGAGATGGATCCCAGCGTCTACTTCATCGCCAAATTAAGACAATGGTTTTGGGGCTGGCAGGGCAAGATTATTCGTTCAAATTTTCAACGCTATAGTTTGAAAGATGCCGACGTTGTTATTTGTTACATGATGCCGAACACTCTGGCTAAATTCCAAAAACAATTCGACAAAGAATTAAAAAAGGGCGCCAAAGTGGTTTCCTACGCCTTCCACGTCGGAAGCTGGAAGCCCACGAAGCACATTCCCAAAGATGGCAAAATTTCCCAGATATTTATTTACCAAAAAAACCATGCCCCTAAAAGAACAACTCCAAAAAGATCTTATTGAAAACATGAAAAGCAAAAATGAAGCTGCGGTAGGTGCTATTCGTATGCTCAAGACTGCTATTATGAAACTGGAAACTGCCGGTGAAGCCAGGACAGCGACTGACGAGGAAATTCTCCTACTCGTTGGCAAAGAAATAAAGCAACGCAAGGATTCCATCGAACAATTCGAAAAAGGCAATCGCCCAGAACTCGCCGCCAAAGAAAAAGCCGAAATGGCCTACCTCGAAAAATACCTGCCACCACAAATGTCCGAAGATGAAATTAAAGCCATAATCCAAGAGGGCATCGCGCAAACAGGTGCCACTTCAAAAGCCGACATGGGCAAAGTCATGGGCGCCATCATGCCCAAAGTAAAAGGCAAAGCCGACGGCGGACTGGTGAACAGATTGGTGCAGGCTATGCTGCCTTAGGGTTAACGAAAACCTGCCTTTATTGCCCTTGCGATAGTATCAATCGCCACCGGATCAAAACCGCAACATCCGCCAACAATCTTTAGGCTTTTATTATTCATGGTCATTTTAACCAAGTGCGCGGCCGTAGTATGATGATCGCGCACACTGACGGCACCGCAAACCTCTTCTAAAGTCGATGGATCAGCGTCGGAAGCATTTGGATAGGCCATTATCAAACGATCTCTCTTGCCATTGGCATGACCAATCGCTTCTTCAGCACCGGCAAGAGGACAACAATTTACCGAATAACCCAAAGGATAATTACCGGTAATGCTATCAATATGTCTCATTACATCAGCCAGTCTTTCCCCGGTCTTTAAATTACCGGTAGCATCGACTACAAAGCTGGGAATAACAGGTATCTTAAATTTTTCCGCCGCAAAAACTGCTCCCAAAGCTTCTTTACCGGTAGAAATAGTTTCAAATACCACAGCCTCAACTATCCCCCTTCTTACCCACTCTATCACCTCTACCACCTGTTGCTCATGAAAATCTTGAGCCTCTTTTGCATCACTCGGAGCCTTTTCCGGATTATAACAACCACCACCCTCAAATCCAAAAGAACCAAATGAAACAAACAAATGCTTACCTCTGGTTCCAACTAAAGCCTCTAAAGCGACTCGCACCTGAGCTTGTATCACCTCTCTATATAATTCCGGCTGCCCCTTGCGCAAAAGAACTCTCGCTCCAAAAGTATTAGTAGCTGGTACATCTACTGACGGCAAATAACGCCTAAACAAATCTAAAGTAGCTTGTCGATAAATTCCACCCTCAACTATTTTTGTTGCATCCTGCAAGTCCGAAATTCCAATTATTGATCCCAATTCTTTTAATTCACTTCCAAAAGGTCCGGATAAAACCTTAACTCCACCTTCCAATAATCTGCTCATATTTTTTAAATTTAAATAATAAAAAACTCCGCAACTCAATCAATACGAGAAAATTTCAATTCCAAATTTTCTTTGATCGATTTTTTTTGACGTAAAAGTGCCAAATCCATCTGCAATTGAGATGGAATCTCTAATGAATCAATGGTCCCTTGATGAAACAATAAATAGCTGTTTAAAACTCGCGCCGTAATATGCAAAACAGATTGAGCCAAATTAGCATCCACGCATTCATCGACCGAATTGAAACAAAATAAATGCAACTTGCAATGACTATTACTGGCCGCTTTAATTAAACTTTTCACCGATAAAGAATTTAAAGATTTGGCAAAAACAACCTCCACATCATTCACAAAAAGATTATCTTCAATTTCCAAAGAGAAATTATGATTTTCACCACCATCGTTACCCACTCCGGTAAGATGACAAGAAGAGAGACCGGAAAAAACTCTGTTCACTGGACGCTTTAGGATATTGGAAAGAGCATCCCACTTAAGATTATGCTCCATATGTTTTGCACAAAAAGAAAGCAACCCGTTATCCGGAGCATCCACACGAATCAAGCAACTATTGCGATAGGCATAAATCAAATCATCAACAAGATTTTGAATTCGCCCAACATCAAAAGAGTTAACACCCTCTAGATAACGCTTTTCATAAACATTTCTAATCCGTAGCAGATCAACTTTTTTTCCACTCAATTTATTTCCGGCAAAAATAACCAACAAATTGATAACCGCCAAAGTGACATCTTCAAGAATCTGTTGATCCTTAAGATCAAAAACAACATTGTACTTTGCGGCACACCGTCCATTAACAATAGCTCCTCTACCTGATAATGAAATAGTGGTAATTCCAAGACTACTGCATAGAGCGGAAACTTCATTGATATTCAAAGAATCACCACTGGCGGAAATTAAAAACACCAAGTCACCTACGCGTCCCGAGCGCCTAATAAGATCAAGAAACAGCTTCTCGCTCTCATGCTCAATAATTTCTTGACTTAAAGGCGATTGAAAAACATCAAATTTGAAATCAAGAGAAAAAGACTTACCCAATAGGTGAATCAGAATATTTGCTATAGCCTCGCTTCCACCATTGCCAAAAGCAAAAAATCGCCGCCCCCCACGTACCACCTCAACTATAAAATCACTTAAGTTGTCGATGAAATCGAGATTAATGATTCGTAATGTTTCAATAAATTTAGGTAAATAATATTTATTCATGAAAGAATCGATTATCTCTAAATTATAATTAGATCTCATAAAGCAAATGTTAAAGAATAATAAAAAAACTCCGCCTTTTGCGGAGCCTCTGTGTGTTTAGTTTAGAATCCTTTGTCTACATAGAACACATCAGCCTCCGCATGGAATGCATCATTTGCATCATCATTTTTGCTGCGAATTGTGGCTGACAGGTATTCATTGGGCAAATTCTATTTATTTTAAGGCAAAAAGTCAAGCTTTGTACTGTTGCAGAAATCCAGTTACCTTTTTGGAATTAGGAATGGCAGCTTGATTTTGCCAGACTTGATTGAGTTTTTTGATAGGGCTCAAGCCATTCATGCCATATCCGCCGTGTTTGCGATGATAATTGTAATCTGCC
>CAYZOB010000076.1:0-11064 GCA_964480115.1 uncultured Candidatus Peribacteria bacterium | reverse complement strand
AAGGGTTTTGATCCTTTGGTAATGTTTTGGGTCAATGAGCCGCCTGTTGTGCAGCACAGAGCTGAAACTTTGACTCAAGAACATTATAGGATTGATATCGCTCCAGGAACTTTTGAGCTTGCCGGATTGATGCACATCAAGTTGCCAAGCAGCGAGCGTGATCCGTCTTTACCTATTCCTCCAGATAATAAGCCGGCTGCGGAATGTCCGGAGTTGGAAATTGATCGTAGCAGGAATGAAAATCGCTATACTTCCAAATTGTTTAGTTTTCATTATGGAATTTATTTCCTGGAAGTGGTTATTACCGATGAAGCAGGACAGAGCGCGAAAAAGATTTTCAAGGTGCAGGCTTTTCCGGATTCAAAAAAATGTAAAATTCGCAGTAGCAGATTTTATGAAAGAGCAAAGCTTTCTCTGAAGTCACTTTTATCTGCTGTTTAATGAAAAAAAATATCTTTTCAGATGCCACGTTATTTTATGCTCATGCCGGGCTTTTTGCTTTCTCGGAAATTATTTTTATTCTTTCCTTGCCGGTTTTCCTTTATACACAGGGGTTTTCTTTGAGTTTTATTTTTCTGTTTCATGGGCTGACGAATGTCTTTGGTTATTTTTTGACCGACAAAATTATTCCTTATGTGCTTAGGACGAATATTAAACGGGTGCTGATTATGGGAGTGATTTTTTATATTATTTTTGGCTTTGCGGCTTTGCTTATTAATACGGCGAATTATTGGTGGCTGGTGGCTTTTTTGTTTTTGAGTTTGCAGGCGCTTTTTTATTTTCCGGCCAGGCATTTGTTTTTCGTGGAAATTGCTGAAAGGGGAACTGTTGGCTTGCAGACTGGAGTTTTGAATGCGGTGAGTTTGATTGCGAGGGTGATTGCGCCGGTGGCGGCGGGGGGAGTGGTGGTTATGACTTCGTTTAATTCGGTATTTTTGTTTGGCGCGCTGGTGATGATACTTTCCGTTTTGCCGATTTTATTCATTAGGACAAAAGTCGAGATTGATTTTAAGAGGGGGGAATTTTTGAAGATGAGTAAAAGTAATCCGATTTTTACGAAAACGGGCTTGGCTTATGTCGCCGATGGTATGAATAATGTCATCACATATTTGATGTGGCCGCTTTTATTTTTTCTTTTATTGGGAAATGAAGATTTTTTTCAACTCGGGTCTTTGATGACAATTACTTCCGCTATTTCTGCTGCGATTATGGTAATGGTTGGTCATCTTTTTGATAAGCAGCATAGGAAAATCTTGTTTTCCGGTTCGATAATTGCCGAGGGTATTGCTTCATTATTGCGCTTTGCGTTGCTGTTTTTCCATCCTTTGGTTTTTGTTTATGCCACTCAATCTTTGTATTCTTTTTCGGAATCGGCTTTGCAGTCCACTTTCGATTCTTATTTTTATTCCTATGGGAAAATTACCAATACCGCCTTTTTTACGATTCACCGTGAGATAAATTTTTCACTAGGAAGATTTATTCTCTGCGTATTTTTGGCTTTAATGAGCTATTTTATAACAAAACCGGAGCAGCTCTGGTACTTGTTTTTGATAACTTTGCCGGTACTTTTTTTGTATTTCAGCAAGACAAAAATCGATGGAGCGATTGAGGGTGCGAAAAATAATGATTAGTCTGAACCTAGGCTTTCAACGTGTTTTTTGAAATTGTTTGAGATTGCTTGCCAGCCGTTTTTTTGATTGGGGCGTTGATGGTGGCTTCGACGGTGATGAGCGGCTTTTCCATATAATTTGTTTGATAAGCTATTTTATTTTTCGCTCAAGGCAACTTTCAGGCCCAGTGCGATTAACAAGCCTCCCAAAGTTTTGTTGAAGATATTTTGGAATTTTTCGAAGACGTTGCGGATTTTTTTGTGGGTGAAGAAAATGGAAACCAGCGTGAACCAAATGATGGTGTTCGCGATCATTATGAAGCTCATGATTCCCAGAACTGCTGCCGGGGTGTTTGGCGAGAGTATAATTGTAAATAAGCCCAGGAAGAAGAGTGTGGCTTTGGGATTTAAGGCGTTTGTCAGGAAGCCAATTTTGATGGCGGCAAGCGGTGAAATGTCTGCTTTTTTGGTTTGCTGGCCGATGTTGTCGACTTTCAGTATTGATGATTTTGCGAAGATCGATTTTGCGCCGATGTAAATTAAATAGGCTGCGCCGAGGAGTTTGATGGTGTTGAAAAGCAGGATTGATTTGGCGATGACGAAGGCCAGTCCGGCCAGGCAGTAGAAAATGTGTACGGAAATGCCCGCACCGAAGCCGATGGCGGTGTAAATTCCGGTTTTGCGCGAGTAGGTAAGCGCGTTGCGCACGCACATGATGAAGTCCGGTCCCGGGCTGATGACAGCCAAAAGATGGATGAGCGTGACGGTTGTGATGAGTGGTAGGTAGGACATGGTGGGTGAATTTATTTAGGGCTTTATTATATTGAATTTAGCCTGTGCGCGTCAACAGCCTAGCAGGCGAACTTTAAATCGGCTCGAGGTGGGCTTGTGTGGAGGTGGGAAATGTTTTGTATTCAGAATTGACCGGCGCCGGTCAATTTGCGTCGCGGTAAAAAGTGTTGTGGTTGCGCCTGCGTGCCTGCCTGGCGGTAGACAGGCGCACACTTTTTCATGCTATTTTTGCTTTGCATAAGCGGTTTGATCTTTTTTCACTGCAGTGCCTTGGTGAAATCTTATTTGCCAGCCGTTTGAGGTTTTTATCCAGAGGGAACTCCGATTACCAATTTCCATTTCATCGTATTTGACTTCACTGACATAAGTAATCAGGACAATGTCTTCGGTGAGGGGATGAACTTGGAAATCTTTGAGCGTTGCCTTAATGTTTTCTTCAGCTTTTACCGCAAGAGTGTCTTTCCGCTTGTATACTCTTCCTGAGCGTCCAAATTCGAAAAAATCAGGCGCGAGGATGCGCTTCATGTGTTTTTTGTCGAAGCGTGTTTTAGCAATCCAGAGTGATTCTTCCAGCTTTTTTAACTCTGAAATTTCTTTTTTGCTGATTTTCATGGTTTCAGTATATACGCTACTTAAAATTTTTGTAAATTCTTAGAAATTTGGCCGGATTTACTATTTTTATCTTTTCAATTTTGTTTAAGGAAAGCAGGTCATTGTCACCGCTGACAAGGTAATCAACTTTTCCTATAAGTGCGCAATCGAGAAATTTGTTGTCATCGAGGTCTCTACAAATTTGGATGTAATTTTTATCTTCCAAAACAGGACAGTTTTCAACCATGAGAGCGCACCATTTTTTGGCTATTTCACCGTTTTTATCGATTTCGTTTAGTACGCGAAAATATTCATTGAGGATTTTTTTGGTAATTAAAATAGTTATTTTATTTTCAGCCCAAAGTGTAACAATTTTATGAGGTGGACCACTCCAGAAAATGCCGGACACGAAGACGTTGGTATCAAGAACGATTTTCATTGCGTACTTTTTTTATCAGTTTTTGCATGTGTGTTTTTTTGAAGCCGGTTTTGGCAACGAGCTTTTTGCTTTCTTTTATCAGCTTTTTGAAATCTTCGAAATTTGGTTTCTGAATAGGCTTTAGGAGTAAATTTTCGCCGTCTGTAAACATTATCAGTTTTGTGCCCATTGATATGCCCATGTTTTTGCGAATGTTATTGGGAATTACTATCTGGCCTTTTGAAGATACGCTTGTAACCTGTATTTGGTTCATATAAAAGTAAGTTAATCTTACTTTTAGTATAGCGCAAGTTCGGCTAAATATCAAACTAACTTAGTTTGTGAATCTGTTATAGCAGGCAAACTTAAAATTTTCTTAAAATCGGCGCGAGGTGGGCTTGCGTGAAGGTGGGGAATGTTTTGTATTCAGGATTGACCGACGGGGGTCAATTTGCGTGTGGGTGTGAAATGCCGTGTAATCTCTGCGCGCGCAGACCTGCCTGTTCGGCAGGCAGGCTTTTTTGGTTGGATTTTGGTTTGAATAAGCTATTTGGTCTTTTGTGAAAAATATTTTTTGCAAAGAGGCAATCTGGGGGAAACCTTGTGGAAATATTTTGACGGGATATAGTTAGTTATATGATGTACATTTTTCCTTCTGCAATAGCAGAACTTCTTGTCTTCCAAAATCAGATATCATTTGCGTTGAATTTGCCTTATACTTAAGTAAGTTAGCAACTTGGATTGTATGGCTGAAAGTAAAATCACAATTATTTCTACTGTTTTGTTTGGAAAGCCAACTGTTTCCGGAACACGACTCTTTGTTGAGCAAATTTTGGCTTGTTTGTCTGATGTATGGACTAATGCAGAGATCAAAAAAAAATTTGGTCTTTCCGGCGAGGATATCAAGGCTTGCACGGTTTTTGCTCATCACTCAGTTTCACAGATTTTGGAGTTGTGATCTTGCAATAATGTATGAATTATGAACGGGAAAGCTAAAATTTGGTTTATTGTAATTGGAGTCATTGTGGTTGGCGGTATTGCTTTGTATTCTGGTGGCGCTGAATTATTTCAGGGGCGTATGTTTAGTGTCTCAAAGCCCTTGCCTGCATACGATGGGAATCGTTGCTATGAAAGTGATGGCGGTAAGAATTTTGATGAAAAGGGAACTATTTATGGCAAGATAAGTCGTTCTGAGTTTGGGAACAGGACTGACTTTTGTACTACAGCGACAGACGTTAAAGAATACTATTGTGATGGAAAGTATGTGAAAAACGAAGATTATAGTTGTGAAAATGGATGTGATGATGGGGCATGTAATAAGTCATATTATAATCAGGTTTTTACTGGTAGTTCAATAGTGGCAGATAATGGTATTTCTGTTAGATTAAAAGGCATTTATAATACTCCGATCGATGGTAATAAAATGATAGAATTAGATTTTTATATAGGTGATCAAAAGTTAAATATTTACAGAAATTTTTATAGATTGTGGGATGGAGTTAATTTGAAGCCAAGTCAATTAATATTGGAAGATTATGGTGTGAAACTATCATTTAAGACAACGCTACCAACGGCAAATTCTCTTTCAGTAAAAATTGAATCAAAGTTTGATAAAAATTTCACATCAGGTCAGGAATTATATGACCAATGTTTACAAAGTCCTCCACAATATAAAAACGAAGGATTGTCTGGTTATCCATTGGCGGTTTTGTGCACGAAATACTATTCATCCCCAAAGGTGGTTCCAAATGACTATAAGGTGACATATTTGTATGGATTCACTATAATTTCTAAACAAACTTTTAGTCAAAATCAGGTTGAGTCCTTTGTCAAGCTTTTAGATGAGTATTATGGCAAAATGCAGACCCATTTAGGGTATGCTCCAACAGCAACAATGAAACCTGTAATTTATATGGATGATGATGTTAACCATCCTTCAATAACAATAAACTGGCTTATATCTATCCGTTCAATGCCGTGGTGGACATTTTCTGATGTTAATTCAACGGATATGACCCATGAATTAGTTCATTGGTTTGCTAAAAGTATTGAAAAACCTTATGCAACATTGGAGGAGGGCTATGCAGTATATAATGATTTTTTGATTAGATTATCTGATGGCAAGGATGTGTTTTTGCAATGTAATGACAACGATGTAGTTGCTGATTTGGGTGGGGGAAAATTTAGTACCACATATGGGAGTGATCCTTATTCTTTAGGTCTGTGTTTTTGGAAAGAACTTAAGGATGGCTATCCTCTAGTCTTTGAAAAGATTCAAACTTATTGGTTTGAAAATAGAATTCCTGGGAATACTGAAAAGATGTTACTTACAAATGTTTTAAAAGATAATGTCTCCAATGATTTTTTCGAACTTTTAAAAAGTAAATATTTAACTAAAATGACTGGGGGTAATGATATATTTAATATGACTTTTCAGCCAAACCCGGGTTGGACGATGCAAAACTATTGGTAGATTACATGTTTTCATCAATGTTTACATTTTTATTTTCCCCTCTATCAAATAAGAAAATCCAATTTGGGCGAGCCAAAATGTTAAAATTTTCTGTATCTTGAGCTTCTTCCAAGTCCAATTCTTTCAATCTTTTTAAGTCTCAGCAATGCGTTTAAAGCCTGCTTGATTGTGGGTCGTGCTATCCTGGTATTTTTCATAATATTGCCGGTGTTTGTTTCTTTTACTTTTTCGACATAGTGCCAAACTATAAGCTGTTTTTCCGACAAAATCTTCTCTATATTATCCTTCGATAAAGGCTCAACTGCCATACGTGATTGTTTCAAAACAATATCCAGAAAAAAATTGAGCCAATCTGTAATATCTTCCCCCCCAGTGCCGAGAGTTTTTTGGCATAGTCTTAATTGGATATTTTAACTATGTCCAATTATATCCAATTGCTGAGCAAAAAATTTCTTTCGCTACTTTATAGCCCTCAGCTTTTATAATTTCCCCAAACTTAGCGTTTGACGTTATGTACAAAATGGTTAACGTCGTTTCACGGAGATGTAGCTAGTTAGCTCTGATACAAACTTATTCTGAATATCTTGCTACTTCTCCCTGAGTACCTTCCCGAGTTTGTTCGCAAATGGTAAAAATTGCAGCGTCCTTACATCGTCTTTCCAGCTCTGCAAAATCCTGATCACTATCTATGACTCTACCATCTCGTATTGCAACCGCTTGATTGCCGTAATTTACCTGCAGTTCTTCCCAATTTTCCAGTACCCACTGCGAATCCTTTATAGATTCTTGGGAAGGGATTCTGTCCTTGATGAATAACATAATTCCTGGTTATTAAATTTGTTTCATTTCTTTGTGATTATGACGTGATGTTTTGATCTACAGAATACATTGTGAATGATAGCTGGGTTTGGTTTTTAAATCAATGTTCATCGGTGGTATAGTACGCCCTGAAGCGGCTCACTGCCAGATTTTGAATGATCTTAAATCTGCTTGTAAGCTATTTTTCATCGATTGCACCACATTGTTTAGAGCATAAATAATTTCCCCCATGACCCCCACCAGTTCAGCAAGTTGTTGATCCGGCCTTTGTGTTTGCGCGTCTTCATAAGTTGCTTTTTGTTTGCTGATCTCGGTAATGCCTCTTTTCAGGATGAACAAAATCATTAATTCGTTCGTTGTATTCTTGTTAATAGTTTTTTGAAAAAATGGTGATTTGAATTGCAAAAGCAGAAATATACTTATGATGACTTTGGCGATTTTTATAGCAACAGCTTGCAATTTAGGAGGAACGAATTGAAGAGCGCTCTGAATGACCATCTCCTGATCAACAGCTTGAGTTGTTAACGCATGCTGTTCTGAAAGTAGGCTTTTTGTGAGTTGAAGCAGAGAAGAATGCCTTGCGAGTTCTTCTTGGACCATTTCTGGTGTAATTTGGGCATTGTTACTGTAGATAACCTCAATTTCTTCACCCTTGACAGCAAGGCGAATTCTTCGTCTTGTTTCTTCGGTATGGACGGCAATTGTTAATTTGTCTGAAAATGCTTCCACTTTGATAGTTGGTTCTTCAGTAATTATACGTATTGTCTCTTCAGCTGATGTTTCTCCAGTAGGCATTGGGGAAAAATTATTTTCATAAAATACAAGAAGCTATTCAAGCATGCAAATCGAATTATGTCAATGGCGGTCTGGGAAGAAAATTCCCTTATCTGCTTTTGTACAACATTGAAAAGTTAGTTTTGTAGTTTTCGACAGGTGAACGATTTCCAGGCGGTTTATATTGACTTTTTGCTAAATGCTTGCCAAAATTGTTCTCTATGGCGGAGCAACTCATACATGATTGGAATACTCATGATGGCGATCATAGTGATCGTTATCAATCCTGCCAACTTGTTGATGAGACAATTCGTGACGGTTTACAGGGATGCAATGTTCAGAATCCGTCTATTCTTGATAAGCAGGAAGCTTTGGATTACATGAGGCGGCTCGGCATAAATGGTGTTGCACTTGGTTTTCCCGCGAATGGTGATGATTCGTTTGAGCTGGCAAAATATGTAGCCGAACAAAGATTGGGTTTGCGACCGTATTGCTTGGCTCGAGCTGTCGAAAGTGACATTGAAGCAATTGATAAGATTCTCCAAGCTACTGGACTTGAAATTGATGTCATGTTGTTTATCGGCTCGAGTCCTGTGCGCATGACAGTGGAAGGTTGGGATGTAGATAGTTTGCGAGAGGCTGTTATTCGAACGACTCGGTATGCAGTTTCGCATAATTTGCCAGTTATTTTTGCCAGTGAGGATGCTACAAGAACTCGCCCGGAAGATTTGCAGGCTTTATACACTGCTGCGATTGAGAATGGTGCAAGGCGTATTGCTTTGACTGACACAGTGGGTCACATAACGCCAGTTGGTGTAAGAAGCTTGTTAAGGTTTATAGTAAATCGTGTAATTAGACCGTTTGGTGAGCAGATTGGTATCGATTGGCATGGTCATAAAGATCGTGACCTTGCTGTGGCAAATTCGCTCGTTGCAATAGAAGAGGGAGCTGATCGTGTGCATGGCACTGCTCTTGGCATTGGTGAGCGCGTAGGAAACACGCCGCTTGAAGCATTGTTGATGAATTTACATTTATTTGGGAACAGAAAATTCAACTTAGCTGATTTACAACAATATTGTGAATTTGTAGCGCGTGTTTGCGGGATAGAAATCCCAGCGAATTTGCCAATTGTTGGATCTGATGCTTTTAAAACAGGAACTGGCATACACGGAGCAGCAGTGGTAAAAGCTCTAGGGCAAGGTTACGAAGACCTTGTGTATGCAGGAGTACCTGCAAATATTTTGGGCAGACATCAAGAAATAGTTATTGGTCCTATGAGCGGAAAAACCAATGTGGCTTACGTTTTGAGAGATATGAGGTTATTGGATTCAGAAATCGAGCCGCCTGAAGGTTTGTGTGAAGCAGTTTTGCAACAAGCAAAAACAAACAGACGGATTCTGACTTCAGAAGAAATCACGAATATCGCTCGTAGATTTGGATTAACAGCAAGAAGCTAGTCGCCAAAATATTGGCGTAGCGACCATAGACAGCGGAGCCGCAAAGTGCGGGTTTACTTACAATATCCTGTCGACTTATCGTAGGTCGTGTTCTTTGAACAAATGCAAGCCGCACCAGACATTTCGCCATCCGACTTTTTACAAGCGTTTACTATAATATCCATAAAAAATCCATAATCTCCATATGGTAATCCAACTGAAGCAGCAAAAGCATCTCCACCCGGACCACCAGTTGTTGTCTGGCAATAGCCAGTATTTATGTCGTACATCATCTCTTGAGTTTGGCCTAATTCTGCTTCAATAGGACATACACAACTATTGTTGGTAAACGAACCACCGCTTTTTTCACAGTTATACTTCACTACTCCTGCAAATTTATTTGTGGAATCAACTCTTGCTGTAACTTTAGGTTCGTTTATTTTTTGTTCTTGCATATTAACCGGTGGCGAAATTGGCGATTGATTTGCTTGCCATAAGTATGTGCCGCTACTTCCGATAAGTGCGGCCGCGACTGCAATGAGGATTATTTTGCTTGTTTGGGACATAAATGTTGTGGTCAAGATTCAAATTTAGTTTACGGGAAAATCAGCGCGATTTCAATTAACGTCCATACTTTGCGTGTTGGCTGATGTTGCGCTGATTTTTATTAGATTGATCAAGTTTTCTTAAAGGAGTTAGCCATTTCCCAAAATTGTTGCTCGCCATTTGGATTTACATCCTTGTAATAATGAAAAACATGTATTCCGGGTAGAGTATCCAGCGTGAACATAATGTACGCAAAGTCGGGATTTACTTTCTCGCTAGTTTCTCTAGGAAATGCAGGGTCTTCTTCCATGAAATTTATATTGAAAGTTACGCCGTTTGGATTTGTATATTTTTTTTCACTAATAGTTTTATATCCCATTCCTATGTCTGAGTCATTCAAATCTGGATGAAAGGAGACTAATGTTCCTTTTCCGCCCTGTTGGTCAGGAGCTTCTATGATGATACCTTCTTTGTTATAACCCTTTTTAACAGTCCAATTTTGATCATATGCTAGCGATATTTCGTATTTTTCAAAAATATATGATTTTTGTGTAGATTGGCCCACTTCATTATTTTTTGGGAATGAAATCTGTGAGTTTTGCCAATAGTAAACTCCTCCACCGATCACGATTGCGGTAATAATTACAGCGAGTGCGACTTTCGTTCCTTGTTTCATACACTTTAGGTTAATTAATGAATGAGAATCTATAAACTTGATTGCGTTGCTGAATTTGAGTTTAGCCATTTTTTAGAAGTTGACTGAGTGAGTTATACCCTTTTTCTTTCAGGTAATTACCCAACTCTTTGCCATACATCTTTTCAATGGTATCTATTTGGGTATCATTTCTTTTTTGATTGAATTGGTTGGCTTTGGTACCAGTCATTTGATTGGAGATTACTATCTGAAATTATTATATTGAATTTTAACCAGGTACGTCAGCATGCTAGCAGGCGAACTTAAAATTTTTCTAAAACTGGTGCGAGGCGGGCTTGCATGAAGGTGGGGAATGTTTTGTATTCAGGATTGACCGGCGCCGGTCAATTTGCGTCGAGGCGGAAAATATTTTTTGCAAAGAAGCAATCTGGGGGAAACCTTGTGGAAATATTTTGACTGAATATAGCTAGTTAGCTGATGTAATTTTTACGACTTCTTTGCTTTAAATGTTTTTACAAGTCCTACAATCATAAGAATAATAGATGGCCAAAATGTGAAAAAAGCCATAATTCCAAACCCAACTGGGTTAGAATTTGGATCTAATAACATAGTTACTAGCAATGGGCCGCTGCCTATAATGAAGATTACAATGCCGACTTTTAACAATTTATCTAATTTTTTACCTTTTTGGCCATCATCTTTGATCATTTTGATATTATTTATGAGTAAAAATTATTTCACACAACGTTCCGCACTTTGCGATGTTGTTGCGCGGTAAAATATAGCACGAAGCGCTTCACCGCACAACAATTGTACTGTTGCAGAAATCCAGTTACCTTTTTGGAATTAGGAATGGCAGCTTGATTTTGCCAGACTTGATTGAGTTTTTTGATAGGGCTCAAGCCATTCATGCCATATCCGCCGTGTTTGCGATGATAATTGTAATCTGCC
>CAYZOB010000075.1:0-60006 GCA_964480115.1 uncultured Candidatus Peribacteria bacterium | reverse complement strand
TAAACAAAGAATTCAAAGGTAAAGATCTAGAATTAGACAGACTTTTCGTAGACAGTAGAATAGAAATGATTAGATTCACAACGAGTACTAAAAACGATGATGATATCATTTGGAATAAATTACCACTGAAAAATGACGACTCAACAAAACCAGCTCCAGCCAAGCCTGAGCCAGTTCCAGCCGAACCAGCGCCAAATGAACCAGCTCCAGCCGAACCTGCTCCAGCTCCAGCCGAACCCGAGCCAGTTCCAGTTATTGATGACGAAATCTTCCCCGAAACAGAAGAAGAGGCCAAGGAAAGAGCTGAATGTCTAGTAAGTAAAACTAATTACAAGAATCGTAGAGAAGCACTCAGAGATGATGATATGAAATATGACAATGAATTAAATCCTGTACCGGCAAGGGATAATGAGGAATTTATTAACCAAAATATTGATAGCACAAACTTTGCCACACAAACGAAGGTAGTCAAGCCAGCTCCAGCCGAACCTGTTCCAGCCGAACCTGAACCGGCCCCAACCGAAATAGAGCTCAAAACCATCGCATCAGCTCCTAAAACATTTTTAACAGAAGATCAAACAACACAAAAAATAGCAGACCTCAAAGGGAAAGGATTGAAAATTACCAATGGACCGGAAAGACTGACAGCCCCTGGAGCAGCAGCCCTGGAAACAGCTCTGATTTCTTATACTAATGTCTTAAAAAATGCAAAGGATACCTTTGAAATCATCGCCACACTAAAAACAATCGGCATCAGTTTTAAAAAAAACCTCCCCAATACTGCACAAGTTACATTAATAGATGAAAAATCCAAGCAATCCTTAACATGGTCAGCCTCAAACGACACAAAAAACTATGGATTTGACGAAACACTTCCACTCATAGATAAAATTCTGGAAATTAAAGCTATAACCCTTGAAGGCAGGGATACTGCGGCCTTTAAAGAATTTGCTAATGAAACACGCAAGGCTCGCACCGAAGTAAGAAAGGACGAGCATGAAAGCCAAAAAATCCTAAATTACGCTAATAATTATGAGAAATTAACCTCTAAAGTATACACCTTAGACCATACAATCGGAGACATGTATGAAGGCGACATAGCAATAAATTGGGGAAATTACGAAAATCGCAAACCTGTAGAGAATATAATGAGCAAGCCTCCATTTGGAGTTTCATCACAGCTTGTCGGTACAATCGCCACTAAAATCATCACTGAAGGAAATAATGACAGATTATACTTCGCGGATATTTTCACTTTTGCAAATGAATATCCCGGATTTAAGGCCATTGCCAATGAAGGAAACATTTCCGCAGAATTACTCCAGGACGGAAATAAAATCTTGGCTGAATTTGAAAAATTAAATAGACAAGGAAAAAACAAAGAAGCATTGTACATTCTTGAAAAAATAATTGCTCCCGCACTAAAATTACTGGAAGCCATGTCTCAACTACGCTTCGACGAAAAAAGAGAAGGCCCGGTAGTTCAAAAAGATCCTTTAGTTGTCGCGAAAGCCAGTATTCCTGAAAATCAATTGCCAATCCTCAAATCATTACAGAAATTACTTAATTACTCCGAAGATCCATCAGATCAATGGCAAGAAATTCTGGGATGGCTCGGTGGTGCGCAAAATATAACCATGGCAAACATGGATGGATCGACCTTTGACGTGGATCGAGGAATGTTTTCAAGATATTTTAATCCCAAGGCAGCACTATTCATTTTATTGGAAAAACCAGGACTTTATATTATCAAAAATAGCCATAAAGAGATTAATGAACCTGCCCTGCTAAAAGAGATTAATGAGCTTATGCAGAGAGGTTACGCCATCAGGGAAATACAAAAGGCTAAAGCAGCAAACACGCCTTTAACTGAGCAACAAATTACAAGTATTCAGGAAAATGCTAAACAATATAATATCAAAAATTTAAGAGACACTGATTTCACGGAAGACAAAATGAAAGCCTTCCAGTTAGGATTTTTAAACAAGGAAATCGAAGAAAGTGAAAACACTGTTGAAAAAGGAATAAACAGCTACCTCGATTCTATTTTTAAGGATCAAAAACCACTAGAGATCGGTGAACGCAAACTTTTCAAAGAAATATTAAAACAAGGCAATCCGAGAAATGCCCCAATACTTCTGGAGATAAGAGATAAATTAGTACAAACGCCAATGAAAATAAAAGAAGCAGCCGAAGGCCTGAAAAATGGCGGCAAATCAACAAATATAATGCATGGCCACATACAGCTCGACCAAAATGGCAACGTAGTAGCCGGCGGCGTGGCAATCCCTTGGACGCTAAGTAACGGATCCACAATAACCTTTGGTTTTGGCGTCGGAAAATCAATTCCTGGGAAAATTGCACCTGCAGTGGCATATAGTTGCAAAATAGACGGTGGCGAAGGCTGGAATTTCAATTTCAATGCCGGAGTAACCATAATGGGAGCCGCTGCCGGAATTTCCGGCAATCTCGATGCCGGCAAAGGAGTTGATATAGATTGGATGCTAGGATTAAGCGCTTCCTGGTCAAACATTGTCAATCTGGGAGTTGGTGCCGGGATAGGAGTTAGCTGGGATAGAGCATTATTGGAACATGAACGTACACAAGCTCAGGAAGAAACAGTGAAAGAAACCGGATGGACTAAAGAAGATCTCGCAAATTGGCCAAAAATGTCTACTGCAGAGAAAATGGCCTCACTTCAAAAATCACCTACATGGACATCTATAAAAGCCGTACAAGCTGCATTGTCGGAATATTTAACCGATGAAAATTTAGTTAGAGCTTATGATAGCCATATTTCCGCATTAAAAGGTGCGGCTGACAGCAAGGCGGAAACACCATTCTCCGTACCATTATCTTTGCCAACATTAACAGGTATCGGAGTTGCAGGTGTAATTCCGGCCGCGATCGCCTTGGCAAGCGGAGTAGGAGCATTAGCGGCTTTAGGAGTAGCCGTAATTACCGGAGCCAAATTCCGCATCGGTACAGTCGAAATATTCATTCCCCATCCAAAAGAAGAACAAAAAATTCTCGAATTGGCTACTGATGCAAATGTTAGAGCCAAAATCCTAGACGCTTTTGAGAAGATGAAGACAGGGAAAGAAAAAGTAATTTTCACAGAAAATACTCCCGATGTTTATTATAGACCGGGAAGTAATCTCGGCAAAGGTATCAGAATTGAAAATACCGTAATCGATCTATACCCTCTACGCAATGACATCGAAACATACAACAAGGCGTTGGAAGAAGGAGGCACTGAGACAAGACTAATAAAACACCCTGATGGCAAAATCGAATTAGCCATTGATAATTTATTTAACAAAAACGGGGAAGCTGACAAAGACCTCGAAATCCATATTGATCCAAATCTTTTAACTCTAGGACTGACTCAAGATGGCAAAAAAATATTCTTGGACGGAAACATCGATGACCTGGTAATCACAAGAGAAAGATTCAGGTTTTCCCGCTTTCAAGATGAAGGCAGGTCTTCCATCAGAGATGTTATCACCATCAGACAAAGCAGCTCTGTCTCAGGCAAACAAATTGACCGATCCTGGTTACAAGAAAATGAACAAAATTATTTAGAAATTATGATGGGCAAAGAAAAATTCAAAACTCAAGCAGGAGGAGGATATATAGGTTCATTGCAAGATAATATCCGAGAAGTAAAAGGTTTTGCCACTAGAACGGACTGGAAAGACAGCAAAGAATTTGGAAGCAACTACTCAAGGAATCTCCAACAATATCGACCAGAAGCAATGCAGGTTGGAAACGAAGACAAAATAATAGATAAAACAAAAGCAGATGCCATGCTGGATGAAATTAAAGATATGCATACAGTCCTGGGAGCTATTAATAAAGAAGCTTTTGAAGCAGAAAAACCAAGAGCAGAATTCAATGAGAAAATAAGATCTCTATTTATTAATCCGGATTTCCACAATGAATACGGCGCAAAGTTTGATTCAACTGATAGAGGGGATTTTGGCGCTCTTGCAAAATGGCTGGAACAATACACTAACTCACACCCAGCATTTGAATTAAATGACTTAAAACCAAAAGAACTTGCTCTGGCTGAAAACATGCTGCGCGACCTCTGGTTTACTACGGCTTACCGATGCGAAGGAGCACTAAGTGAACTGGAATTGACGCCGACAATAAATACCAATCTTCGCAAGGCCGGATTTAAAAACATTCGCAACCTGGACATTCTAACAACTACAGAATTACAGAAGATTTGCTCAAAAAAAGGAGTCGAGTTAAGCAATGAAGAAGCGAAAACCATCATTAATGCGGTACAAATTTTCAAAGAAAAACCTCTAAGTGATAAAGAACTTATTGCAAAAAATCGACAACTCAAAAAACGTATAGAAGTGGTGAGGGATTATACAACTTCAAAATACATCGAGGAATTTCAGACTGTTATTTCCTCAATGAATCCTCCTCTAAGCAATAAAAATGCTGAAGATTTAGTGAAAAACTATTTCATGAGAGGAATTTACGACAAAATCCTTGCAGCACTTGATAAAGAAACATCACCGGTTTTTGATTTCAGAGACCTTGGGGCGGACGGTGAAATCCCAAACGGAGCAGATTTAGTGTCGGGAACAAAATTAATAGTTGACGGAAAGAGCGAAAAAATCTTGTCTCATAGCTTATTCGAAAAAACTGACAAATCGGATGCCCAGCTTTACGAATCGGGCTTTCTAAATACCACAACACACGAATACTCTCTGGCAGGCAATGGGGCAGAACGAGATATCGCAAGAATATTACTAAGGATTGGTGATAGATGTAATAGTAATCAAGAATCGGTACTAAAATCAAACTTTGCGATAAAAATATTAGGTTTAGGAGCTTACAGATTAATTGCGGGTGAAAAAAACTACAAATTAATGCTCGAACTCTTACAGGATACAAGTAAATTTGATGATGATAAGTATAAAGAAACTTTTACACAATTTAAAAATTTAGTATTAGCACTAAGACAGTCACAACATGAAAACCAAGTTTATGAAACAGTCAGTGCGGAAACCGGCAGCAAAATAACCATAAACATGGTCTCAGACACTAAGATAGTAGCAGGCGCATATACCCAATGTACCAATCCAAGTTTCTACGTATCGGGAAATGGCAAAGCTAAAGTAACCGGCAAGAAGATATCGGTAGTTGGAGCCAGTGAACAAGTTACACAAGTCTCCGACGCAGAAACGGCATTAGCCGGCGTGACTTTCAGTTTTAGCGGAGGATTTGACGTAAAAGCAGATGAAGAAACACCCCCTCCGGAGGAAAAACCTGCCCCGGAAGCAACTCCTGAAGGAGGCGTCAGCACTGGAGTTGCAGATCCCAATACACCAGCTACGCCGATAGACACAATTAGAGAAGGAGGATATAACACACCTGATGGTAGCGCCCCTCTACAATAAAAATAAAACAAATAAAATGAAAAAGTTACAAATACTACTAATCGGACTACTGGTCATTCTGACAACACAAGCAAATGTAACTTTTGCTGATCCCAATAATCCACTCCTAAAATGCGAAGAAATATCGCAAAATTTCAATCCGTCACTTCCTCTAGGAACAAACACCCCGAATAATATTACTCAAAGTTGTGAAAATCTGAACCATCATGACGCTTTTCCCGGTAGCCACAAGGCTAATATTGACCTAACCCAACACAAAGCGGCTGTTACAACGGTCCATCAACCAGCCACGGAACATTTTCATAAATATTTTAATTTTTCCACCGAAGAATTGAACAAATCAATTATTGAAAATGGACAGGCAAAAAACGTAAATTTTTATAAAGAATCATATGTAGATACTTTCGAAATGCACATTGAACAAGATCTTCGAGACACCATCAATCTTAATTCTATTGAATGCTCAGGCCTAGCTGTTGGAACCAACTGTAACGGAACAGCAACATTAGGTAAAAATATTTTCAATCAGGAATTATTCTACGAAGTAAGTTTTGACAAAAACAGCGGAATAATTAAATGGCATTTTCCCGGAACATCAGCAAACCAAAATTACGGCAAACCTCTGATAGAAGGCAAAAACCCAACACTCGATAAGTTAACAAATTCAACCATAGACTCAACAAAACCGGAGAATAGAAAGTTTGGAGTCTCTGTTGTTATGACAAGTAAAGACAATAAAAAAGCGGCCTGGAGTGCAACCACCACCTCAAGAATTCTGATTAAGGATCTTGTTGCAAAAGTAGTACCGGGCGTAATTCCAAGTAGTACAGACTGGCAGGCCATGCCCCAGACGGCAGACCAACCTGGTGAATTTAATAACTACTACTGGTTTCCAATCGGCACAACAACAACAATATGGAATGGCATCACTCCTCCACCAACCCCCCCCATTTGTACCGAACTCAAAGGCTCTCTAACTACCGAAACAATTAAAATTAACAACAAAGATGCCTACCCTATCAAAATAGATTCCGTCAATTTTGCACCAGAAAACATTATTCCAAATGAAGTCAAATATGCATGGAACAGTACTGATTCTAATGGTGAATTTTGGAAGGCCACATATATTTATGGAGAAAGCCCGGACGGTAGTGATGACGTAGCCACTTTCATCAAGATAGGCACCGCGAACACCATTACCGATATTAATGATAAAATTTACTACATCGGTACCGGCACGGTAACGATAAAATTAACAGGTATCGATTCAACATCAGCAAATCCCCAGGTCTGCCGAAAAAGCTTCAGAATTCCGGACGTACCCGAATGTAAAGAAATCCTGATTGACCATCCGGAGCATATTTACGAAGGAACTGTATCTGTTTTCAAAGCCAAACCCAAAGACACCAACGGCAATGATCTTGACACTAAAGTCACTTACAGTGTAGACGCCGGCTACGGGGAATTCTACACTTTCGCACCACAAAACATTCCTCTGAACACCTCGCCAATGGTGAACAGTAGCGGAGCCGGAGGCAATAGTGGCAGCCTCGGCCCAATTCCGGCAGATATCAATTACATTCCTGACTTTAAGCTGACGCCAAAAATCCTGGTTTTTGGTAACAGCAACACCGCGCAGACCATCAATTCAATCTTGAACATAAATTCCCAGATTGCCGCCGGAACCTTCGGCATTAATAATCTTTCCGAAAATATTACAGACATCAACAAATTAGACCAGGCAGTGCAAAAAGCCGCCATCGAATTACCGGAATGGATAATAACCGGCCTCGCACCAAAACCAAACGCGGAGCAATTTCAACAAAAAGGTAATGGCTCAAATTTCAATCCGAAATCCGGCCAAAACAATGTGCTGCTCGCGATTGCAGATCAGTCGGAACTTGTAAACAAAAAAAGCTTGGACCTGAACATCGATCAGGCCAAACCGATTGGTAACCCAAATATCAACCCCAACCTTTTGGACCCCAACCTCAACAAATTAAACGATAAAACCGGAGACAAAGGATCAACCAAACCATTTTTGGACCTGAACATCGATCCGAAAAAACCAATCGGTATACCTCTTGTCGATCCGAGTGTGATCAAGCCGGACAACAGTAATTTCAGCGGAAAATCCGCCATCATAAGTTCACTCTTCGAAACCATTACTGTAGAACCGGGCACCACCGTCTATTTCTGGGCGAAAAAACCGGGCACAAACGTCATACATGTGCAAACCGTGGGCAGCGACAATCCTGATTGCAGTGAGGATTTCAGTATCGAAGCCGTTTGCAGCAGCCTAAATCTGACCAGCACCCCAATCAGCCCCCTCACAGTCGGACAAACATCAACCATAAAAATCACACCCGTAGGCAGATCCGGCGCACCATTGCCAACAACAAGTAAAATAGTACTTTCCACCACCGCCGGCGGAGAATTCAACAACAATACTTTAACAAACATTCTCACAGCCAAGATCAGCGACTTCCCAGTTTTGTTTAAGAATTCCACAAACGTGGGATATGCAAGCATCAGCCTCGATTCGCAAGATCCGGCTTACAACAAAGCTTGTAAAGGCACAATCAGCGTTATACGCAAACCGGTCAATCAATGTACGAATTTGAATCTTGTCGTAAAGGATCTGGTAACGAATGCCCCCGTCACTCAATTGGAAAAAGGCAAAAGCTACAGCGTCAGCGCTACAATCAGTACTACGGGAAATAACAATGAAGAAATAAGCTATTCTATCGATCCCGATTATGGCTACTTCACCGACATGACCGATCCGCTAAATCCGCAAAAAATTCAGCAAGTTACATTGAGTGAAATAATGACCGGTCCGTTGATTTTAACCACGCGCGGAACTCTTACGGGAATTCATAACGGCTTAATTCCAGACATTCTAAAAGCTCAAGGAGCCGGCTACAGCAATCCCGAATGTGCCAAGACCATGTCATTCAATAATCTGCCAACACCGGTCAAACAATGTCAAGAATTAAATCTTTTAGTAAAAGACAAGGCCACCGGCTATCAAGCAAACGTATTGGAAAAAGGCAAAAGCTACACTGTCAGCGCCAATATCACCACTAATGGACATACCATCGACAGGATTACTTATTCAATCGATCGCGCCTATGGCTACTTCTACGACCAGAGCACCACGCCACCAAAAATAGTTCAACAAATTATGCTAAATGAGACGTTTAACGGTGAGCTGATTTTAGTTATTACGAACGAAACTCCTCCACTCGCTCCGACAGGCTTGATTCCAGACATATTAATGGCTAAAGCTGTTGGCTATGGCAATGCCGAATGTGCCAAGACCATGCCATTTTTGAATCCCCCACCGGAAGCGGTTTGCAGCGATCTCAAACTCATCGTCACACTGGATGGAAACCCTGTGACCCAGCTCGAAAAAAACCAAAGATACATAATCAAGGAAAATATCACCACAACTTCACAAGCGGTGCAAAAAGTCATGTACAAAATCAATGAAAATTACGGCTATTTTCTGGACTTTACCAAACTTCCACCCGCTCAAAGCATCGGAACAATTGTAGACAACCTGAGAACGCTTCCTCTCTATATCCAGACGAAAAACATCATACCGGCTCAAACCGGACTGATCCAAGATGTTCTGCAGGGACAGGTTGTAGGAGGCGGAAGTAAATGTAAGGAAAACCTACCTTTCTTTAATCCGCTTCCGGGACAAGTTTGTACCAGTCTGACCTACGATTTGAAAAAATCAGATGGAACACCGGCGACCGATGGAAAACTGGAAAAAAACAACATCTATAAACTCGGCTCAACACTCACAGCCACGGGAACAGCCAACAAGGTGACTTACACAATTGATGAAAACTATGGAACTTTTATCGCAACAAATACTTCCGGAATTTACGGATTGATAATCGAAACGGTTCTGAAAGATCTACAAAGCAAAAACACCTTAAACAAGAGCAATCTTCCACCGTCATTCGCGACTTCCACCTCTCAGACAATCACTGTAGATCATAATGCTACAGTCTTACTTTTCACTTTCACTCAGCCGTCAAAAAACGATACAGGAGTAATTCCAAACATTATTACAATCAAAACTGTAGGATTCACCGAACCTGCCTGTGCCAAGGCAATTGATTTTAGTAATCCGGCGATACCACCATCTTCCGCCTGTGTCTCAATCAACGTAACTCCCAACGAAGGCAATTTTGACCCGATGAGTAATAACCAGGTGGATTTCAAGATTAATGGTGATTTCAAAAATCATCCGGGGGAAATCAAGGTAAGTATCAGTAGTACTATAGGAGGAGGAACTAAACCAACTATAAAAAGTGCCGGCAAATCGGAGACAAATTATGAATCAATCACCTTCACTCCGGATGAGGTAAAAAACAGCAATAATACTTTACAATTTACTTACACAAAAAATAGTTTTGGTGACTATACTCCAAACCCCAATACTTTATTTATCAATGTCAAAGCTGTAGGTTCAACAAATGCATCATGTAACTACCCTATCAATAAAACGGTAAGCACGAATGGGTCTTGTAGCGGATCAAGCTGCGGAGGTGGCGGTGGAGTAGGTGGCGGCGGTGGAGTAGGTGGCGGAGCATTTTCCTATTCAACAAATCCCTCAATTTCAAAATATGTTTATCCTTCCAACAATATCAAGAAAAGTTCCGAGACAATCAATATTAACAACAAATTAAACTACCTCACCTACATGGTAATAGTTAACGCCGGAACGGACTATAACAAAGCTTTGATTAAAGATGAAAGCTTAAATGATAATATTATCTATGGAAAACCAAATGGCAAACTGAAATTCGACGCAATGGAAATTATATCTCTAAAGGATGGCAAGACAGAGATACTATATCAATCAGATAACTATATAGCAGACGAGCAAAACAAAAATTCCGCCGGCCTATTTGGCCAATTCTCGGATAAAGAGCTATCGCCACCGGCGCCGAACAAAGAAGTAGACTGTAAAACAAATTCAAGCAATATCTGTATAGATATAGCCAATTTAAACAATATTGAAAGCGCATTCAAGAAAAATGGCCTGACCTTCAAAAACATCAAAAATACAAAAATTGTTATCAAGTATCAAATGAGGTATGAAGATAAAGTTAGTGACGCACAATGCAAAAGCATGTCAGCAAAAAAGTTAGGTTGCGGACAAACATTTGATAACACGGTAAAAGCAAGTTTGTATAGTAATAACAGTTCATCTGACAGCACAAGATCTCTAGAGAGCAAAGCTAAAGTAATCGCCATCTGCCCATACATTCTTTCCCGCCAGGGCGGTGACGTATTCTTCCACGATGTCATCAAGACCGGCGTGGACGTAAGCCAATGTTCAGCGGTCAAAACCTGTGATGGACCCTGTATTACACCGGAGACACCCGGACAGCAGGAAAATCCTCAATCAGGTACGGATGCAAATGGCAATCCAACACCAATTCTACTTCAATCCCCTTCCAACGACGTCTGCAAAGCCAGCAATACTGCTGGTAAAAATGCAGACGGTATTGCTAACGCCGATGCCAACGTCCTCGAAGCCTACCAAGACGTCCTCGAAAACTTCTCCAGTAGCATTTGCGAGCTCCGCGCCGATATTTCCAAAGCCTGGACCAAGAAAAATATCACCGAATCGATCAATGCCAATGTGAAAAGAATTGCCAGATTCGATGCGAATTTGAATGTCGAAAATAATCCGACAATTCAAAATATATCTGAACTTGCAAACAAAACAAACTCCCAAAGTGGCATCTTCGTAAAAACTGATGGCGACTTGACCATAAGCGGCAACGCTCCCTCTCTCACCGATCCTGACCAAAACGCCTATATCATTACATCTAGCGATGACATACCGGCCGCCCAAACCTACATCGTAAAAGACCATAATCTTTATATCAACTCCAACATTGAATATGACAACTACAACTTCCTCACCACTTTTGATAAGAAAAAAATTGCCTCCGCCGCCTTCATCGTAATCAATGGAAACATCATTATCGATAGTAGTGTCGATCGTATCGATGGCATAGTAATGGCCGTGGACACTCGAACAAATGGGGACAAAGGCCAAATCCAGTCAAATAGCTACACCGACGAAATCCCACTCAATATTAACGGCAGTCTGATAGGAAATGTGTTCGACCTCTTTACCAACCGCCAATTTGCCGGCGACCCCCTAAAAGACGAAGGTTCGGTAAATATCCACTACGACGAACGTATTCTGCTGAACCCTCCACCCGGAATCAGTGAGCTTATAAATCTGCAACAAGTAGTGGTGCCAAACTGATAACAAAAAGTCTGCCCGGGCAGACATTTATCTTCATTTCTTGGCTCAAGCTTCGTCCCCAAATTGACTGTCAACGGTCAATTCCGAGCAGGAAACAGAATGACAAACAAGTCAAATTGACCGGCACATACGAGCCAAAGCGCTTGTCAGCTCACTCCGCCACCTCGTAAAACTCATTCAATCTACCATCAACTACCCGCCCATCATCGGCGCGAATTCTTGATAAGCTATCACCCTATCGGTAATTTCCACGACCTACCTGTTATCATTGGCAGCTTCGAAGCCGGCCTCTGAAAAACTTTGAATAGGTCAAAATTCTGATATAATAAAAACCTAGCGGGCAGTTAGCATATTTCTCACCAAGCACCCCACCCACCCACATGACGACATCCGACAAAAAATCAGTTTACCTCTTTTACGGCGCAGATCGCTATTCTCTAAGCCAAAAATTGAAATTTTGGCAGGAAGAATTTGCAAAAAAATATGGCGAAAACGCCCTGGAAATTATCGATGGTGCAGAGCTCGATCCGGCCAATTTTGCCACCAATTTGGGAGCACTGCCTTTCCTGAGTGAAAAGCGCCTGATTTTAGTAAAAGATTTTTTGGAAAATGGCGAGGATGATGAACAAAAACAGCTGGCTCAAGCCATAGAAAACACACCGGACTTTTGCCTTTTGATCTTTCGGGAAAACGAAATTCCGGAAAAAGCCAATCCAATTTATAAAAAGATTGCCAAAATCGGCCATCTGGAAGAATTCAAAAGTCTTTCCCCCAACGAAATCACCCAATGGATCAGTATAAAAGCCAAAAAAGAAAACATTAATATTGGCTTCTTTACGGCCAATTACTTAAGCCAACAATGCGGACCGGAGCTCTGGACCATCTCCAATGAACTGGAAAAACTGGTACTTTTTGCGCATGGCCAAGAAATAACCAAAGAAATGATCGACGACCTATGTATTCCTTCTCTCAGCTCCTCGATCTTTAAATTAACCGATGAAGTAGCCCAAAAAAACACCAAAGCTTCCCTGAAAACTTTCAAAATTCTCAAAGACAGCGGCGAAGAACTTAATGGAATTTTCTTCATGCTGGTACGCCATTTCAGGATTCTCACGCAAGTGCAGGAATTGGTAAGCAAAGGCGAAAAAGCCTTTGAAATAACTAAAAAACTCAAACAACATCCATTTGTAATTCAAAAAACTTCTCAACAAGCCAAAAATTTCAATCAACAAAAACTCACCAGAATTTACGAAGAAATGCTGAAAATTGACACCGGAGTCAAAACAGGCATTATCAAAAGCTACAAAAGCGACAATCGCGAATTCGAACTGGCCATAGAGAAATTGATTATTAATTGTTGTAAAGATTAAAATATCTCAAAATAACATTTTATGGAAAATCAATTAATCATCGTCCTCACCAACCTCGGTCTCACCGATAAAGAAGCTAAAGTCTATCTTTCCTGCACCGAACTCGGCACCGCCGTTGTGTCAGACATTGCTCATAAGGCCGGCATCAATCGCGTCACAGCTTACGACATTTTGGAAAAGTTGAAACAGCGTGGCATGGTCAGCTATTACATCAAGAAAAAGCTCAAATTCTTCAGCAGCATCGCTCCCGAAAATCTGCTGGAAGAATTCGAAAAACGCACCGGTGATCTGAGAGGAGCGCTACCAAAATTCAAAACTCTCACCGGTGAAATAAATCATCCGCGTATCAGATATTTTGAAGGACTGGAAGGGATAAGAGCCATTTACGCCGATACGCTCACCAGTAAAACTGAAATTCTCAACTACTCCAATTCTTCCGAAATTCGTAAACAATGGCCAAATTATGATCAGGAATACGTTAGAAAAAGAGCAGAAAAACAGATTTACTTGCGCGGCATTTCCCCCAGAGACAAAGCCGGCGAAACCGTCCAATCTCAAGATAAAGATTACCACCGTGAAATGCGCCTGATTCCCTCGGACCAATTTGATTTTACCAACGAAATAAATATTTACGACGATAAAATGGCCATTATTTCTTTTAAAGATGAACTAATCGGCATGATTATCGAAAGCATCGAAATCGCCAACAGTCAAAGAGCAATTTTCAACATGTGCTGGCAATTCGCGAACATTGGTTATCCGCTTAGGGATCCGGAAGTGAAACGAAGATTGATTGCGAAGGAAGAAAAAACGGCTGAAGGACAGGTAGAAACAAAGGCCGAAGCAAATTTGTCTCTTTTTTAAATCAAACTCCCCTTACCTCGCCGCCGTCTGAGAAACAACTACCAAATAAGCACTTCCAATAAAACCAACAACAGCGACACCAAATATAACCCAAAGAAACGGATTGGCTTTTATAAGTTCGACTGAAAATGAAGGAAGTTTACCCCAGTTTAAAGTTAGAAAAATTGAAATAATACTAAAACCAAAACCATAATTCACCATCAGGAGACCGATATCAACCTTTAGCACCAAAGCAAAAGAAGCTGCCACTATAGAGTAAAGAACGGAAAAAACAATTGTCCCAAAAATACTCCAGAAACTTGGGCCTCCCTGCAAAAGTCTCAACCCAAACCAATTTCCTCCCAACTCCAAATAAGCAAAAAGAATAGGCAGGAAAGGTACAAGAAAAATACGAGTAAGTGACATAACGAGGCAATTCTATAGCATACTTAAAAACATTGAAAGAACTTCGGCAACCCAATCTTCCAAAAATCTCCAAGATTTTAACTTTATTTTAAGAAAATTTTAAGTTTGCCCGGTAAAATTATGAGTTGAATTAATATTTAACTTATTTTTACTATGCAAAAAAATAAAAAAATTGAAGTGAAAGGTATGGAAATTTCTTTATTTCAAAAGGAAAAAAATGATTACATCTCACTAACGGATATTGCGCGATACAAGGATCTCAAAAGCCCTGACGATATTATAAAAAATTGGATTAGAAACAAAAACACTCTAGTATTTTTAGGGCTTTGGGAAAAAATAAATAACCAAAATTTTAAACCCGTCGAATTCGACGGGTTTAAATCTCAAGCAGGGCTAAATGCTTTTGTTATGACCCCTAAACGCTGGAGTGAAGGTGTAAATGCTATTGGCATAATTTCCAAACCCGGCCGCTACGGTGGCGGTACCTTCGCCCACAAAGACATTGCCTTTGAGTTTGCCTCCTGGATCAGCCCGGAATTTAAGCTCTATTTGATCAAGGAATTTCAACGACTCAAGGAAGCAGAAAACAAAAAATTATCGCTTGGTTGGGACGTAAAACGCGAATTGGCAAAAGTAAATTACAAAATTCATACCGATGCAATCAAACAAAATCTGATTCCCCTAAAAATTGATCAGATTCCGGCAAAATTTGTTTATGCCAGCGAGGGCGATCTCTTAAACAAGGCCTTATTCAACACGACCGCCAAAGAATGGCGCGATGAAAATCCTAACAAGGAAGGCAATATTCGGGATTATGCGACAATCGAACAGCTGGTGGTGCTTTCAAATCTCGAAAGCTTGAATGCTGAAATGATCAAACAATGCGTGCAGCCCGAAGAAAGGTTACTAAAACTAAACGAGATAGCAATTTATCAAATGAAGTCAATTTTAGGACATCCGGCATTGAGAAAATTACAATGAAAAAGAATGTGCAAAATTCAATCTGTAATCAATTTACTAGTTAATCACAAGTCCACCATGTATATTATCACAGACAAATTTTACATCAGTCATGACATCACAAAGCACTACAAAAACAGCCTGGAATCCGACCGGTATAGCCTGGCTAACTTTTTTCTTGGGCTTTTTCCCGGCAGGAATTTTTTACGCCATAAATTGGAGCAAACTTGGCAAACCACAGTTAAAATGGCGATTTATTGTGGGTGTAGCAGCCGCTTTTATTCTTCTACTTATCTTGGTGTTTACATTTTATTTAAACGAAAAAAATCTGTTGTCTTCGAACATCATTGCAGCTCTGTTTTTTTATTATAGTCAAAGAGCAACATTCGATAAATTTCTAAAAGACGGAGGCAAAAAAGCCAGTTTCAAACTGCCCATTTTATATTCTGTTATTTTCGTGGGATTATTAAATGGTGGGATTTATGGCTTTAATATTTTGCAAACTAGACAGCTGATTTTAATCAACGGACATATTGTATTTGAAAACAAATACATTTCTGCAACCGTACCAAAAGGTTGGCATGCCTACAAAAACGACCCCGGTGATACAGATACCATAATTCAGCTATTTAAAGAGAATGGTATTGCCACTATTAGCATTGACCACGATCAGAAATTAATCAACATCCTAAATGCGACAACAATACAAAATAGCAAACCAAAAGATATACTTGATGGCCAATTAAAATCGATAGAAGAGGGCATCAAAGCAGATCCAAATTTAAACTGGAAAAATTTTAAACGAGCTGGCGAGATACAGGAAATTACCATTCAAGGTTTACCGGCAGCCACAGGAACATTTATTGTTGACGAAAATATTTTAGGTGCCAAAGAAAAAACAGAAAGGAAAATAAAGCGAATCGCTATTTTTACTCACAACGATTTATTCAATATAGTTTTTGCAGCTACCGATATAAATCGGTTTCCAGATGAAGAAAAGGAATTTAACGAATTCATGACCAGTCTAACAATCAAATAGGTCAAAAATTGACTCGTGACGTGCTAGTCGCCGGCCAAAAAATCTCCTACCCTCAGACATCTGCCCTCCTCAAATTGTGGCGCGATAATTTGCAAACCAATTGGCAAACCGGCCTTATCCAGACCAGCAGGACAAGCCAGTGCCGGCACACCGGCGGCATTCACCGGAATATTCAAAGCATCAGCCATGTACATCGCCAAAGGATCGTCCACTAATTCACCAATTTTGAAAGGAGGAATGGGTGAAACCGGCCCGATCATCACGTCCACCTTCTTAAAAGCCTCGGCAAATTCATTCACAATTACAGTACGCACCTTTTGCGCTTTCTTGTAATAAGCATCATAATAACCCGCGGATAACACATAAGTTCCAATCATAATTCTACGCTTGATTTCATCGCCAAATCCCGCACCCCTGGCTTCAAAATAAAAATCCACCAAATCCTTCGGATCTTTCACGGGCTTTTTACCATAACGAATACCATCAAATCTTTCCAGATTTGCTGATAATTCCGCCGGCACACTGACATAATAAACCGCCACCGCATATTTAGTTGAAGGCAAATCCACTTCCATCACCTCCGCCCCGGCCTTTTTCAAAATTCCCACCTTTTTCATCACCGCATCAGCGATTTCCTTCTGCACACCTTCGCCAAAATATTGCTTAGGTAAGCCGATTTTCATCCCTTTCACGTCTTGTCCCAAAAACTTACCATAATCGGGCACTTCCCTATCGGGAGTCGTCAAATCACGTCGATCACGTCCGGCAATTGCTTGTAAAACCGTCGCGATATCCTCGGTATTTTTCGCAAAATGCCCTACCGTATCCCACGAAGAAGCCATGGCATTCACACCGGAACGGCTCACTCGACCATAAGTTACCTTCATACCATAATTACCACAAAAAGCCGCCGGTAAACGAATCGAGCCTCCGGTATCGGTTCCCAAAGAGTATAAACACATATCAGCTGTCACAGCAGCCGCGCTTCCACCCGAAGACCCACCGGCCACCCTGCTCAAATCATGAGGATTCCGGGTTGCCCCAAAACAGGAATGCTCACTGGAACCACCACAGGCAAATTCATCCAGATTGGTTTTGCCAATCATCACCATACCCTGCGCCTTCAATTTCTCCACCACCGTCGCATCATAAGGCGGTACAAAATCCTTTAAAATCGGCGAACAGCAAGTGGTGCGCACACCTTTGGTACAGATCAAATCTTTCACGCCGCAAGGAATTCCGGCAAGCACCGGCAACTTCTCACCAGCTGCTATTTTTTTATCAACAGCCTCCGCCGACCTCATCGCCCCCTCTTCATCCACCGTCACAAACGCATTAATCTCTTTATCTTTTTCTTGAATAGCCGCCAAACAATCCTTCAAAAGTTCGACACTGGAAAAATGCCTTTCTCTCAGGCCTTTCGCGGCTTCACTAATTGTCAGCTTGTTCAATTTTCCCATGCTAATTGTTAATTGCCAATTGTCTTCAAAACTCTCATCTGCTTACCATCAACCGGCAATTCACTACAACCCAAAAGCTCCTCTCTGCAACTCTGCCCTTTCACCACTTCATCTTTTTCCATCACATTAGTAAGCCCGGTAACTTGACTTGTTTCAGCCACATCCTTCGTATCAACCTCACTCAAAATATCAATATACGCAAGCACACTCGAAAGCTGCTTTCCAAACTTTTTCACCTCTTCATCGGTAAGTTTGATTCTGGCCAATTTCGCCACATGTTTTACTTGATCGTCGCTGAGCATTTTAAAATTTAAAAACAGCAGCAGTGTACAAAACCGCAGAAAAAAGCGCAAGCCAACGGCTTCGCCTTTCCATTTTTCAAGATTTAGCTATACTGACAGCCAAAGAAACGTTCCTCTTCATGACCACCTCAACAACCATCATCAACATTAAAAAAGTAGCGCTGATCTTTTTTATAATTACGGGCTTTTTTCATTTAAGCTCCAGTATTTTTCTGGCCAATAACCTCTTCGTGAAACCGGCCTTTCTATTAAACAAAACCATGGACATACCTTTTGCCATCACCGGCCTGATTTATGGACTCTCTTCTCTTCGTCTGGGCCTCACAAATCCTGAGCACGAACACAAAATACTTGATATTATTCTTATCTGTGTAATTATATCAGTCTTGCTGGGTCTGATTGGCATAAATCTATTTCTACCCGATCTTAAAGCCTAAATGAATCAAGAAACCAAAATCAGAGTCATGGTCTTCGGAACCTTCGATTATCTACACGCCGGCCACGAAAATCTTTTTATCCAAGCACGCGAACTTGGTGATGAAATCGTCGCCATCATTGCTCGTGACAAAACCGTGAAGAACATCAAAGGAGAAAGTCCTGATCATAACGAAAAAGAACGTTTAGCGAATCTGGAAGAAACCGGCTGGGCGGATTTTACCGTTTTGGGAAATCCTAAAGATAAAACTAAAGTAATTAAAGAATATCGTCCTGACGTAATTGCCCTGGGTTACGACCAATTTGCCTTTACCTATAGACTGGAAAAATTATTAATGGAAATCAAGCTGGACGCCACAATCGTCAGACTAAAGCCCTATAGACCGGATATGTACAAATCTTCCATTATCAAAAAGCGGCAACTGGAAATTAAAACTTTACTTTCAACAAAGTAGATTATGCTTTTAAACCGTTTCCGCTTGATATATAATCCTCACAAGCCTGAAATTTTCCTATGCAGCTAATAAAAAGCTTTCAACTAAGCATCAGCAACATCTGGCGTAACAAAATGCTTTCTCTGGCTACAATTCTTGTAACCGGTACAATTCTTTTTATTTTCAATATCATTCTAGCTGTCAACTTCATCGCTCAAACCGCTCTCGGCGATTTAAATAAGAAAATAGACATTGTCGTTTATCTTAAAGAAAGCACCACGGAAGAACAAACTCAAGAAATCATCAATGATCTTAGTAAATTGCAAGAGGTAAGCGCAGTAGATTACACCTCTAAAGCTGACGCTTTAGAGCAAATCAAAATTACTCACCCGGAATTATCTCTTTCTTTTGAAAAATACAATCTCGGCAACCCCCTGCCGGCGAGCATTAATATCACCACCACCGATCCTGAATTTCATGACGACATAGCCAACTTCCTCGCCAAGGACCAATACCGGATCCATCTTGCCAATGTCGTAACCAATAACTCCCGGGATAGCACTATAATCACCAGTGTCTCAAAAAACCTCATCAAGCTAAGCACCTTCACCAACCAGGTTATTTTTTGGCTGATATTTACTTTTTTGCTCGGCGGCGCCTTGATCATTATAAACGCCCTCCAAATGACAATCTTCAGCCGCAAACACGAAATCAGCATCATGAAATTGGTTGGAGCTTCACACTGGTTCATTCGCTCACCTTTTATAATCGAAAGCATCATTTACGGTATCCTGGCTGTCGCCATTAGTTTCATCATGTTCTTCACTCTCACCCAGAAAATCCAAATCGAAAATACAGCGCTTTGGAGCTACTATTCAGGCATACACTTTCTGACAATTTTTTTAATTGAATTGATCGGCACAATTATTCTTAGCATCATAAGTTCTCTTATCGCCATTCATCAATATTTAAAAAAGGATCTGTTCGATTAAAATGAAAAACAGCAGCATAAATTGCGTCATCCTTGGACATCGTGATTTTAGTGAAAACGACAGGCTTATTTACATGTACTGTGAGGATTTTGGTAAAATAAAAGTCGTAGCAAAAGGTGCGCGAAAAATCACCAGTAAATTCACCGGACATCTGGAAACTTTGAATTTTTCACTCGCGGAAATTTACTTTGGCCCTCGCAATATTATTCTCAAGGAAATTATTACCATCAAAAATTTTAAAAAAATACGGGAAAAACTGGACACCCTCACAGCAGCCATACAAATAGCAAAAATAACCAATCAAATGCTTTTTGAAAATCAGAAAATCGAAAATCTGATGGAACTTTTAACCCAAACCCTCCAACAACTCAGCAGTTCAAACAAAGCGGTACTTACAGCCCAAGCCTACATTATCAAGATTCTCGACAGATCCGGACTCATTCCGGACTTCAAATTAATCAACGGCAATCTCGAACAAAAATATTTGAAATTCTTCCACTTTTTAAAAACCCGCCCAATGAATCAAATTGAAAAAATAATGCTCAACAAAGAGGAAAAGGAAACGGTAAATCAAGTAATGGAAAGGATTGTCAGCCACAATCTTTAAAAACCTTCTCGGTCCTAACCACCTTCACGACTCCGACAATATTTTCCAGTCTATCCAGCAATTCATCAAACTGATCAACATCAATCAAATCCAGCAAAAAATAATCATTATGCAGAGCATTCTCTCCTTTTTTTATAATAATATCCAGAACGTTTATCTTCATTTTGCCAATTACCGCAGTAATATCCTGCAACAAACCAATTCTTGAAATAACCGTCAAATCAATGGCAATTCTTACGCCACCCTCACTTGGTGACACCTCATGACCCTTCCATTCGGCAAAAATAATTTTTTCACGATTTGAAGTATCCAAAACAGGACAATTCACGCAATGAATACATATATGCCTTCCACGACTGTTCACATAGCCGACAATTTTTTGGGCCAGCTTTGGCTTACAACAAATCCCAAGCTTGAGGGGGAAACCAGTTTGTTTACCAACTATAATTTGTTGTTCCAAAGGTAAAATCTCTAGATTGTCAGCCTTTTTGGGCATCAATTTTTCGGATCTCGCCACACTCATCCCTGCTGGCAAAATTTTCTCATAAGGATATAGCTTTTTCACAATTTCACTGGCCACCTTGCCACCACGCCCAACTTCTTCGATCAAACTCTCTCTCTGTGACAAATTCAAGTTTGCCTCACCAAAATGCTTCAATATAGCATAATTCTGATCAAGCGTAGGCTTGTTCAAACGCTCCAACTGGGCATTAACCAGCTCTCTACCCTGTTTGATATTTCTGTCACGATTTTGCCCGCTAAACCAGCCCTTAATTCTATTTTTGGCAAAACTACTTTTCACTATCGACAACCATTTCAGTTTAGGCGTGGCATCATTGCGCACCACAATTTCCACAACATCACCATTCTTTAATTGATAATCAAGAGGTGTCATCGCGCCATTAACCTTCGCCGCAATACAGTGATTACCTACATCACTATGGACGGCATAAGCAAAATCAAGTGTTATTGATCCTACCGGCAAATCCTTAACCTCGCCTCTCGGTGTCAAAACGAAAATTCTATCTTTAAAAATATCCACTTCAACTTCCTTCATCACATCCGAGGACTCAGAGCCAAAATACTCGTGAATCTGCTGCAATCCCCTTATCCAATCCACATGACGATTCAAATCCTCCACTGAGGATGATTTTTTGCTTTTATAAAGCCAATGGGAAGCCACGCCATACTCGGCTTCACGATGCATTTTTTCATCTCTGATTTGAATTTCCACCGGTTTATCCAAACCTTTTGGACCCAAACCCAGGACAACAGTATGCAGACTCCTGTAACCATTGGGTTTTGGTACTGCCACATAATCCTTAAATCTACTGGAAATAGGCCTCCATTCACTGTGAATTAAACCCAACACCATATACAAATGATCATACTTCTCCTTTTCCGGCAAAATTACCCTAATAGCATAAAAATCATAAAGATCCCCCACGTTCAGATAAGATTTGCGCGCCAATTTGGTATAAATACTATATACATTTTTAATCCTTCCCTGAATCTCCACCTCAATGCCCTGAGACTTAAAAAAATCCATCAATTGCTTCTTAATCACCTCTATCGGCATACTTTTACTCTCGGTAAACTCCTTAACCTGCTCACTAAGACGCCCGTATTCCTCGGGATTTAAATACTTAAAAGCCAAATCTTCCAGCTGCATTTTTATCTTGTAAATACCCAGACGCGAAGCAATAGGCACATAAACATTCATGGTTTCCTTGGCCATTTTATAACTTTCAACCTGACTCATGGAAACATCAAGATTCTGCATAGTGCAAAGCCTATGAGCCAACCAAATCAAAATCACCCTGATATCTTTTGCCAAAGTCATAAACATTTTGCGTAAAACCTCCACCTGCACACCTTTATCGTTTTCCGCATAATTAAGAGCGTAAAGACGTTTCAGTGAAGCTAAAATTGCCAGCACCTGAGCACCAAAATTTTCCCGCACCGTTTCATCACTGATCACGGACATCACATACATATCGTGCAACAAAATAGCCACGATAGTATTTTCATCCGGCTTTAATGGCAACAGGACTTCTAAAACATGCAAATGACAATTATTATTATTTTCGGCATAAGCATATTTATCACTGACGAAATCAAAAGCTTTAAGAACCTTAGCCTTATCAAAAGACTTACTGTAACTGCCGATTTTATCAAGAATTTCCGCAGTCATGATGATAAAATAAAATCTACCCCGACAGAGCTTCAATTATAAAGCAAATCCTCCTGTCTGACTACAAGATTTCAGATTTCACTTTCATTATAGAGTTCACTGAATTGGAATAATTGCATTGATGCTGGAATTCTTGACATCAAAGACTTTAACACCCTGAATCAACGCTTCGGTATTGGCAGCAACATCACGATAACGCGGCCTTAAAGCATTCAAAGAATTAATAAACATGGTTTTCAGAATATTTTCAGCACCATATTGAGCTTTTATTTTAGAAGCCTGGTTGGAAGTATCCATAAAAAATTTCAAATTATCATAAGCGGTTTGTCCGTAATAATTTCTAACATAATTGGAAAATCCAGCTTCATACAGAGCAGCCTGTTGACTCGTAACATCATATTGCTCATTCAGCTGCAATAAATGAGCCTGAATATTGGTTAAAGCCTCCATCGAATTATTAATTAAAGCATCCAGATCTTGCAGATACTTATTCAAAGACGCACGTCTATCCACAGCCAAATTAAGCATGCTGTAAAGATCCACATTATAAACATTATTCATCTGTTCCAAAAGCTTCACGTATTCCACAAATTGCTCCTCTTTAAGATTAGCTATTTTACCGAAAATAAGAGCACTATCCACGCCACCAATATCTCCAAAACTATTAATCGGCTGAACCTGAATCAATTCTGGCGGTTTAAATTCCAAACCAAAAATAAAAGAAGAAATAACGTCATAAGGACGTTGATCGATGACTGGCGTAACAACCGATTGCTCTATAACCACAACCGGCTCATTATTTTTTGCGACAGAAAAAAGACTCCTTCCGCCAAAAATAAAAAACAAACCACCGGCAAGCAAAATTGCAATAATAATCCCAAAAACAATCAACTTTTTCTTGGTAATGCCCGCATGCTCAAGAACAGTCCACAGATCTTCTTTATCAGGGAAAACCGGTTCAATTTTTCTTTCTTTAATCTCCTCCGCTTTTACTTCTATTACATCATCTTTTTTTTCGACCTTTTCATCATCATCACGCTTAGGCGTTTCCACCGAATCACCGGTATTCACGGCCTGAAATTCAACAGATTCACCGGTATCTTCAGGTGACTCTTTTTCTTCCTCCTCAACAATTTGATCCGTCGACATCATTGGCTGCACTAAAGCAGTCTCTTTGTTGTCAAAAGGGTTAACAGGTTTTACTTCCGGCTCCTGACCATTTTTACTCTTCAGGCCATAGTTATTAACATAGGTCGAAGAAGGCAATGATGGTTCAGCAGAATCATGCTTGGGTTCCGGATTGAAATCAAAAGGATTAATTGGAGCGACAGGCGGATTTGGTACAATTGCCTCAACAACAGGCTGAGGTTCTTCAGCTACAAAAGGCGTAATTTCCTGAAAATTATCTTTATCGCCATCATCAAATTTATTTACCGGCAATGCGAAATCTTTCTTCGGCTCATTGAGCTCTTTAACTTGTTGACCCTGCTGTTTTGGCTGATCGATTTTTTTTGGAACTCCATCAGGGTTATACTTTTTTTTGCGACGCCTACGACGTCTTTTTTTAGGTACGGCCTCTGGCTCACCCAGCTGCTGCTTAAAATCACCCATTTTTTCTTTAGCTGCAGCACCCTGCTGAATCTTATGCCAAATATTGGTAGCCGGATCACCCGTTTCCTTTTCAATTTTCTTGCTCTGACCATTCTGGTCGCGCCCATCATCACCGGCATTGCTTCCTTGACCATTTTGACCTCCTGAATTTTGCGTATTATCAGCCATTTTTACTTGTAAAGTATCTCAAAATTATACCATAAAACCACTACGAAATAAAGCATGGTAAAAACTGAAGAAATATGCTAGAATTATCAGATAAAACCAAAAAAATATGGCTTCGAGCAGCCTAAACAACAATTTAAACAGCACTCAACTCGCCAGTGAAGGTAAAAACCTGACAAAGGCGGGCGATATTGATTTGAACAATATCAGTGGCGCTATCTTCAATAAATTTATTGAAGTGATCGAAGCAACCATAGTGCTGCTAATTATGTTCCTGATCATCCATTGGGTCAAAAAATACATCGCCAAGATGGAAACCCAGCATGAGCAGCAACGTACCGCCCTTAATGTGGTGGAAAAACTACTTGTAGGCTTTGTCATGGTTATAGGCATGACCATCGCACTAAAAATCATTGGTATCGATATCAGCATCTTCGTAGGAGTCGGACTTTTGGGACTAAGTTACGCTTTAAAAGATATAATTCAAAATTATGTAGCCGGAATCCTTATTTTCATCAAAGCTCCCTTCAGAATCGGCGACATCGTAAAAATCAAACAATATGTAGGACGAGTGGACAAAATGGAATTTCAATCCACCAGCCTCAAAACTTTCGACCATCGCGATGTCACTATTTACAATTCCGATATCATGTCCCAATCGATAGAAAACTATTCCCGCCACAACATGCGTCGTCTGGAAATAGACGTTAGTCTGGGTTACGGCACCGATGTTCAAAAAATGACTAAAATTATCACAAAAATTCTGGAAAACAATGCTTTAGTCCTCAAAAATCCTAAATTTTCTATAGTTTTCAAAGCTTTTCAAAATAATTGTTTAATAGTAAAAGCTAAATTTTGGGTACCTGTACCATCCAATTTTCTCTCAATTCGCTCAGAAATTGCCTGGCAAATCAATGAAGCCTTTGACGAATCAATAGTTTTCGGCCCATATCAACGCAGTTTCCAGGCAACCAACGACTTTTCAATGAATAACGAGCGCCAAAACAGAATCAAAGCTTTCTACAATGATCCAACAATCACTATCCAAACTCCTCCGGCAGCCACAAATCCCGATGGCACGCCGGTGATGCAAGAAGCGGTTAACGATACCGACGAACCACAAATAGACGAAAGTTTTTAATACATCATACGAAAATAGCTGCCCACCAACATTCTCCCTAAGATAAACTGAAAAAGCATATAGGCAATCACTCCCGCAACCACCACTTTCACGGCATTCTGGCTGGAGATTTTCCCCCATTCTAAAAATAAATGATAAGCAACTACAAATATCCAAATCACTCCGACCATCCATAACAAATTTGAAAGTCCGGCAGGATCAATCATTCCAGTCAATGCCAAGACAAAAGGTACCACGGTCAACCACAAGAATATTGAAGCATAGGACAAAACTTTAAAAAAAGCCCAATGCCCATGCTTACTGTCAAATATTCTTTCAGCTCCATAACTCATGGCAAAAATCGCCCCAACCAAAGCCAATGAAGGAATAACCCTCGGCCAAAAAAGAAACCTCGAAAAAAGCGAACCAAATCCGGAAGGAAAAAGCATTGAAGACAAAAGCAGATTCACTACAATCGGCACCGCCAAAATAACAAAACCCGACATTACAGCGGAAGGTCTATTGGCTACGGCAGCCATTACAGGCTTATTAAATTTTAAAACTTCAATAGCATCCTTGATTTCATCCACCATTATTTTTAGCTTATTGAATAATTATCAAACGTGAGTAGCCCCTGTCAGTAATTGTATAATGAAATAATAAAAATCCATTAATTCTTTAACATTCTGATCGGGATTCTCAATTCCCACTTTCATGCTAACATTATTTTTATCCTTATCCTCAATCCTGGCGGAAAGATTAGGCTTTTTCTCATCAACAATGCTCCCCTCAATCACCTTATAATTTCTGACAATTTTCACCATCGCTTCGAATTTATCAAAATTATCCCCGCCAATCTGGCCGGTAGTAGCAACGCTTTGCTGTTTTTTGTCAAAACTATCATTTTTGTAATCTACGGACAACGTGCGCTTACCATAATCCGGCACAAAAGATACCACAGCGATGCCGGTCGCATCATTCATAGTTATAGAAAATTTTGCCACATCGCGCTTTGAACCAATACAACCAGCTAAACCAATGGCCACCAAAACAACGACTGCTAAAGATAGAAATTTTTTCATAATAAAATAGGATAAGGTTAAACCGCCAAACATTATATAACTAAATTCAAACAAAAAACAACCTCTTCCACGAAATGGAAATCTATTTTTTAGCTTTTGGAGCCGGAGTCGCAGCAGCCGCAGGAGCATCAGCCGTACCAGCCGCATCTACAGGAGCAGCACCAGCCAAAGGTACATCCGCTGCAGCAGTGGCAACCGGAGCAATCTCTTCCTCTTCCTTAGGTGCTACAGCGGTTACCACCACTTCGTCCGGAGGATTAAGAACAGTAACTCCCGCAGGAACAGCCAAATCTTTCACGCGCACATAGCTGTGAAAATTCACAATTGAATCAACACTCACTTCAATAGAAGGAATCAAATCTTTTGGTAAACACTTCACGTCAATTTCATCCAGGTTATAAGTCAAAATTCCACTCATTTCCTTCACCGCAGGCGCAACACCTGTAAATTTCAATGGAATCTTGGCATGAATCACTTTATCCATTCTCACATTGATAAAATCTACATGAATAATTTCATCGGAGATAGGATCACGCTGAATATCATGAACCAGAACATTATGCTTCTCTTTGCCCTCAAGATTAAGCTCAATAACCGTGTTTCTACCCGCTGTCTTAAAAAGACGGCGAAAATTACCATAATTCATCTGTAAAGACAGATTCTTCACGCCACTACCATAAAATTCTGCCGGCAATAAATTCTGAAGTCGTAAAGACTTACCCTTCAGATTAGTATTTCTACTTTGTACTTCCAAAACCATTGTATCCATATATGCTTCAAGATTAAATTGCCCGCCCAGTCTAGCCGAAAGCCTTTATCAACGCAATACTTTTTGCTAAAATCAGCAGGTCAATCAAACAAAACATCGTATCCAAATCAAATCATTTAACTCTAACAATATGTTCGATAAGGCAAAAAATCTCTATAAGCTACAGAAGCAAGCTCGAGAAATTAAGGAAAAACTAGGAAACACCCATATTGAAGCTGAAAATGAAGGAGTGTCGGTAATTATCAATGGTGAACAGGAAGTTATAGAAGTTCATCTGACGGATGAATGCCTGCAAGACAAAAAGACTCTGGAAAAAAACCTGGTCAACTGCATGAATAAGGCTGTAAAAAAATCTCAACAAATCGGTGCCGAACTTATGAAAGATATCATGGGCGAAATGAATTTACCCGGAATGACTGGATAAATTGGTATAAAAAATTATTCTACCCTCGTTTGAATAACCTTAGCTATCACAAAAACAGGAGATTTTATCGACTTTTGTCAATACCGATAATTGTTATTATTGCCTTACTATTGGCTTACATTAAATACAGTTTCTACATACATAGTCCGGTTGATAAAAACGACAACAGATCAATTTCCTTTCAAGTGAAAAAAGGCCAAAGCGTCAAAGAGATAGCGAATAATCTGGAAAAGAAGAAACTCATAAAAAGTTCTTATAGCTTTTACCTTTATGCCAAACTGAATCATTTGGGCGAAAACATCATTGCCGGTCGTTTTATTCTCACGAAAACCATGAACACTCCGGATATACTGAAATCTCTCAGTAATCCAGCCAAAGCCGAATACATCCTTACCGTTCAAGAAGGGCTTACCATTAAAGATATTGATGAGAAGCTGGTCGAGCTGGATTTAATTCAAGCCGGGGAATTTCTTAAAGCTGTGAAAAATTTCAATAGCTGGGGGAATTATTCATTTTTAGACAAAAATACGCTCTCAAAATTGGCATTGCCTCTGGAAGGATACCTCTATCCCGACACTTATTTTTTAGATTCGGAAAATTTTACACCGGAAAGCGTCATCACTATAATGCTCAACAATTTCGAGAAAAAGTTTGCCAAACTTCAGCCGCAAATTAAACGGCATACTATTCAACAAATTATCACCATGGCCTCTATCATCGAAAATGAAGTTCGCAGTACGCCAGATAGAAAAACAGTTTCGGGAATTTTATGGAAAAGGTTGGAAAGCGGCTGGTCTCTGGGCGCCGACGCCACTTTATTATACATAACAGATGACCGCAAAATTGACAGCAAAGATCTGGCCCTCAATTCCCCATATAACACTCGTAAAAATCTCGGCTTGCCCCCAGGTCCAATCTCCAATCCCAGTATCAACAGCATAGAAGCCGCGATGTTTCCCACTTCCAGCGATTACTGGTTCTACCTCACCACCCTCGACACCGGCAAAGTAATTTACGCCAAAAGCAATGAGGAACATAATGCAAATCGAGTTAAGTATTTGAATTAGAATCCAGGCTGCTGTAGTTGAAATGCAATTTATATATATCAAGATAGAATTTCTCAAACGAACAAATCCTAATACCTGAGGGCGCAAAGGAGAAAGAGGAATTCGATTTGGAATTCAACAATGAATTTGCCTTCCAGTCAAAACTATTACAAAAAAGTGTGCGCGCGCATAGCGAAGCATCCCTCGTGGACAGATTTATGCCTTAAAAATAGCTTAGATAAGCCATTCAAGTCTCGAACAGCTTATCTGGAATACTAGGGAAATGCCCTGCAACTGTTAGGCTATACAACTCGAAACTTTCTGAAAAAAATGCATCTACACAAAAATCTAGTTATTTCAGGAGTTGCTAATGATTCCATTTCGTCAAGCGACAAAATACGTCTGCCCTTACCCTCCAAGGCTAATTGATAAGGAATCGGGCAAATGACGTTCACTGTTTTAGTGAGTGCCATATGCATAACCAGAGGTAAGTCACACTATCAGAAGACTTCCCAGGAATGCATTTTGTTCTGGAATTATTGCATATAGTGCCACCATTCCGGAATAAAACGCACCGTTGCAAATTAACAGATCAGAATTAGACAAGACCATAATTCACAGGCATATCAGTCAGATTGGCACCCTTCACGCCCCAGCCTTAACAGAATCTTTTGCAGGCGCAGGAGTACCGATCGGGCTAGGCGCTGGAGCCGGAGCCACCGCTTGTGGCGTATAAAAAACTTTCAAAACCAGGCTTTCTCCCTTTTTGCCCTCCACATCCAGGCCATAAACCTCATAAACATTTTCACCGGCCTTCATTAAATCAAAATCAGCATTGGCAAAATAACTCCAACTCGAATCCCCTGCTTTAAATTTAGTCAAAGTATAACCATTTACCACCACCTTATCCGCACCCTTAATCGTGCCACTCAAAGTTGTAACCCTACTGGTAACTTGATATTTACCGAGTGCATCCGGCTTCACGCCACCGGCAACAGAAACTATTATAGGCTTGGAAACCCCTTTAGCCTCAGCCGGAGCAACAGCTTTTTCCGCAGTTTCAATTGGTAAATCTCCCGTACCTGTAGCCGCAACATCCTGATTTGTGTTAACGGCTGAAACAGCAGCGCTTTTTTCAAGAACCTCCGGCTCCACCTTCACCAAACCCACTCCACCGGGACCAACAGTTTTCTCAAATACGGTAGGATTGTCGCCCTCTTTTATATTCCATAAATACCAATCGGTAAGCTTGAAATCATCATCGATCGCAGTAAGAACCGTCGGACTTTGATGAGCCCAATAAGCCTTCAAAATTTCATTAGTAAAATTAATCTGCTGACCAATACCAATTGTCTCCGTTTCTACGACTTTATCACCACTGTCATCCATCACATCTACATCCAAAACATTATTATCAAAAATAGAAATCACCCTCGCTATTTGATCACCATTGTTTTCAAGCTCAAAAATACCTGCACCACTGGACTTAATCACCACATTATTCATCGTAACTTCAATATTCGCATTACCATCAAACCAGGCGCTACCGGCATACAAATGCAAATCCATCTCCGGCGTATCACTTTTGTCATCAATCATATTGAAACTCATATCGGCATTATTGCCAAGACGCATATTAGTTCCATCAAAAAATTGCACAATAAATTTCGCATTAGCCGAAGACCTGATTCTATCGCCCTGCATTATCACCGAGTCATTACTCAAATTAAAAAACGATTCCGTACCCCAGGCTTTCATTTGAGCACTACCCTCGACTATATGCAAATAAGCGGCTTTTACATTGGCGGAAGGAGAAAAAACACGCCACAAGTTAAAAAGCAAAACACCTATGATCCCCATGCAAATAAGAATCAGAAATGGCATAACATAATTAGCCCTGCCTGCCTGACCCTGTCTGCGCGCCTGATAATAACGTGATCGTTGGTACACAAAACCATATTAAAGCAGTAGACAAAAAATGTCATCAGCATTTCTATAAACCCATTTCTCTTTTGATCGCATTTATATCCCTAACTAATCTTAGATCTGTGCGGAGCCTCTTAGCAGTCTTATTGCATGCATGCATCACCGTTGTGTGATTGCGGCCCCCAAAGCCTTCTCCAATTTTTTCAAAAGATTCTCCAAGCTCATTTTTAATCAAATACATGCACACATGACGCGGCAGCATTAAGCCCAAATGTCTATCCTTACCGGTAATATCATCCGAAGCCACTTTATAATACTCCGCCACAATATTCAGCACATCAACGGCACTTTTTACAATTCTCTGACCCTGCCTGGCCTCAATATCATAGCCAATAATTTTTTGAGCCTTATTCATCCTTTTCATTACCTCCGCAGCCGAACGAATAGTTGCTACCTGATTGCAAAGCTGAGATTCCGCCATAATCTGACGCAAAATTCCTTCCAATTCACGCACGCTTGTCTGTGCATTGGTTGCCACGAAATTCAAAACTTCCGGATCAATTATCACCTGAAATTCCTTACATTTTTGATACAAAATAGCCAACCTGGTCTCAAAATCCGGCGCCAAAAGCTCTACCACCATACCCATACCGAAACGGCTCCTGATTCTTTCATCAATCCCGTCCAATTCCGATGGCGCTCTATCACTGGTAATCACAATCTGCTTATTGCCATCATAAAGATCATTAAAAGTATGAAAAAATTCCTGCTGGGAAGAATCTTTTCTGGCAAAAAACTGCACATCATCCATCAGAAAACAATCCACTTTACGATACTGATCTTTAAAAGCTTTAGTATTGCGCTTGCCTATAGCTTCCACCACTTCGGTCACAAATTTTTCCGCTGTCACGTATTTCACGACCTTATCCGGAAAATTTCTCAAAATTTCATTACCAACCGCCTGAACCAAATGAGTTTTACCCAAGCCAACACCGCCATATATATAAAGCGGATTATATATTCCACCCGGCATATTGGCCACCGCGCAACAAGCCGCATGAGGAAGCCTATTATTGGAACCAATTATAAAATTATCCAAAGAATATTTATGACTCATCACCTGACTGATAATTTTACCGGATGATAGACCTTTCACCACCGCCACTTCGTTTACATTACGGATTTTTCTCACTTTTTTATCTGTTTCCTGAGCAAAAAGAGTCTTAACATCCACCCCATTACCACCAACCTGACCATAACTTAATTCAACCTTGAATTCAGCTTTCAGAATTTCCGGAGAAAGTTCCTGAGCCGCCTGTAAAATTTTTAAAGAAAAATGCTGAGTAATCCAATTAAGGGCATAAACATTAGGAACCCCTACGTTCATGACGCCATTTTCAATAGAATTAACATTGGTATTTTGCAACCAGGTAATAAAATGCGCTTTCTTGATAGTAGGTTGCAGACGGCGCAGAATAGAAACCCACAGTTCTTTGTTTGTCATAGGAAAAATAATAAAAAATAAGCCCTTCAATCCCAGATATTTTCAGCCCTAATGAAAATTATTTGGACCCACATACTAACATTTCCACACCCCCTTACAAGCCACAAAAATCCTGAAAAACCCTCCTCAATCCATAGGTACACCACCATCACCCCACACTATATTTAGTGAAAAACTCAGAATTAAAAAACAAACCACACATCCCTTCAATACTCCCACAATACAATTCTCACATACCTAGCAAGTGGATTTTTCACGTTACTTTATAAGTCGTACAATATCGCTATAAGTCACAACTAAAATCAGCAGCATAATAAGGAAATAGCCAAAAACATGGATCCGATTCTCCCATTTCGGATTCACCCTGCGCCCTATAACTAACTCAATAATAATAAACAACAAGCGGCCACCATCCAAAGCCGGAAAAGGCAAAATATTTATCACCGCCAAACTCAAGGACAACATCGCCACAAATCCAAGCAAAGGCATCCAACCTTCCTGTACAAAACCGTGCGTCATCTTGGCAATACCTATCGGGCCGGAAACATTCTCCGGTACTTCTCCGCTTCTTAACAAACCGCCAACAAAACTCACAAACATCCTTGCTGTAGAAACAGACATTTTCCATGTCGTACCCAACGATTTATAAATAGCCACATAAAAAGGATACTGTTCATTTTTAACTTCAATCAGCGAAGCAATTTGATCAGAGTTATAAACACTTATTCCCTCCTGATTTTCATAGCTCCTTAACTCGGCAAGCAAAATTCCCGCCCGCCCTTCCTCGGGTTTAATTTTATAAGAAAATTTCTGTCCCAATCTCTCAACATCAAAAGCCAGATTTTCATTTCTATGTTCCTGAATATAATTCACCACATCCTGACTATCACTAAACAATACTCCGTTTATAGCCACTACAATGTCTTCATTTTCAAGCCCCCCCTTTTCAGCCGGTGAATCCGGCAAAACATCATCAATAATGACCCTCCGCACATCACTATGCTCGATAATCGCCCGATTCTCAAGGATAACCTGCTTCACCTGGCCACCTCTATAAACACTATATTTCAATTGATTCTTACCCTTTATTGAAGATTCGTATTCGGAAATAGTAAAAATTTGTTGCCCGTTTACACTCAAAATCACATCATCCGAACGTAAACCAGCATCATACAGTGCTGTACCCGATTTCAAATTAAAAATCCTTACTCTCGGAAAAGCATTAAAATCATCAAAAACCAAACCCAGTTTCATCTCACCTTTTGCAGCTACCTGGATATTTAATTGCTCATCATTGCGCACAACTCCATAAAACTTTGCCGAATTTTTTGCAATCTTTTCAATATTGGTAAAATTCACTGCTTTTCCATCAATTGCATAAATTATATCCCCTCTCTTAAACCCGGCCTGTGCTGCAATCGTCCCTTCCTCCACCGTTTTCACCACCACACCTTGATGTAAAACAATTTGACCCTTATCCACCGCTTTAAAAAAACCATCAAGATCTTGAATAATCGGCTTCATTCCGACGGTAAATCCTATAAACATCAACAACCAGGCCAGCAAAAAATTCATCACCACCCCCGCCACTATCACCAGTACCCTTGCCCTCATTGGCTGAGCCGCAAAACTGCGTTTAGCTTTAATCTTTCCCTCCTCACCATACATTCTCACGAATCCGCCAAAAGGAATCCAATTTATGGAATATATAGTTTCCCCTTTTCTCTTGCCCCACAATCTTGGAGGCAAGCCAAAACCAAATTCTTCCACTTTAATTCCAGCTTTTTTAGCCATAATAAAATGCCCAAACTCATGAACCAAAACCAAAACCGAAAAAATAACTATAAAAGCTATTACTGAAAGCACATAGGACATGAGAGAGTTCAATTATTAGCTGAAATTAACAGCGTGCATTGATAATTAATAATTTCTAATTGGCCTATACCGTCATCACATCTTGCTCTTTCTGCTTAGTCATTTCATCAATTTTAGTATTTATTCCATCAACCTTTTCTTGCAATTTCTTGTCAGCTCCGCGCCAATCATCTTCCGTAATCTCACTTTTAGCTTTCAAATCTTTCAAAACATTATGAGCATCCTGCCTAGCCGTACGCACACCGATGCGCCCTTCCTCCGCCAATTTCTTTACCGCCTTGGCCAACTGTATACGACGTTCTTCCGTCAAAGGGGGAATATTAATTCTCACTACGACACCATCGTTGATTGGATTTAAGCCCAATCCCGTTCCCACAATCGCCTTTTCAATCGCCGCCAAAGATGACTTGTCCCAAGGTGAAATAACCAAAGTTCTGGGCTCCGGCACGGAAATACTTGCTACCGCCTTAATTGGCTGATTACTGCCATAAATCTCCACCTGCACATTTTCCACCAACGAGGGATTTGCACGACCCAATTGCAAACGGGAAAACTCATCTTTCAAATGATTTATCGCCTTATCAAATTCCTGAGTTGCCGCATTTAGAGCCTGATCTGATGTCATATTCATTAATTGTTAATTAATAATTGCTAATTGATAATTGTTCCTATCTTATCTCCTTTCACGGCTTTTTCAATATTTCCTTTTTTGTTTAAATTAAAAACCAGCATGGGAATTTTGCCATCTTTACACATCGCGGCACAAGTCAAATCCATTACTCCCAAGCCCTTTTCAATCACTTCCTGATAAGTCAACTGCGTATATTTTTTTGCATCTTGAAATTTTACCGGATCTTTATCGTAGACATAATCAACTTTTGTCGCCTTCATCAGCACATCGCATTTCATCTCCAATGCTCGCAAAGCCGCCGCCGAATCAGTAGTAAAAAACGGACTTCCCGTTCCACCGGCAAAAATCACAATTCTGCCCTTATTTAAGTCATGTCTCGCCCCTTTTACCGTATAAGTTTCCAAAGCTTTTTCCGCCGGAAAACTACTCATGGATCTCACTTCGGCACCCACCGCCCTCAAAGCCTCTTCAAAAGCCAGGGCATTCATAATAGTAGCCAACATCCCCATATTATCGGAAGTGACTCGATCAAATTTCAGATGCTGAAAGTCACGATATCTCCAGAAATTCCCGCCGCCAATCACGATGCCAATCTGGCAACCGATTTTCTGCAATGCAAAAACCTCTTTTGCCAACTCCATAATCACTTTACCATCCACGCCTGCTCCGACCTTAGCGTCGGAGCCTGCTCCACTTTCACCACCAAAAACTTCCCCTGAAATTTTCAGCAAAATTCTTTTATATTTTAATTTAAATTGCTCCATATAATTACTGAGTTCAAACGTTTGATTTTAAAATAAACCAAGTCACCATTACTCCCAACAGCACTCCCATAAGAATATAAAGTGGAATTTTTTTACCATCATCTTTTTCTTCATGAGCATTAGCCAAATCCGCCAATAAATCGGTACTGATAATAACATCTTCATTAACATGTTTATCAAAAATTTCCTGATAAGCATGAGTTGCGATAAGATTAACAAATTTATCAAATTTCACTTTTACTTTATCATTTGCTTTCATAGTAGCACTTTCTTGATCACTCAAAGGCGTCGCTAAAACCGCATGATCACCAAACTGTGCAACATGTCTTTCTTCCGTCACACGATTAATCCTAAACTCCGGCGCGTCCGATGCCGCGGTCAAGCCAAGGCTTGATGTCGATTGCGGTAATCGACCTCCGTGACGCGCGGGGTGCGCGTCCGATGAAATCCGCAGATCAATCACCCCATCTTCATTTTTTTTTGAACCATGAAACATACACAAAAATCTTATCATAGATTTTTTTTAAAGCAATGATTATAATCTTCACGCTAAAACATCTAACATCACATTATTATGAAAAAATCACTACTATCAATCCTGGTTTTGGGAACACTGACTCTCTCAGCCTGCAATAACACACAAGCACCAGTAACCTGGGATGTAGTGGAAAAACCGGGCTTTAAAACATATTCCAACAGCCTATTCGCCATCGAATATCCGGAAATTTTTCAGCTCAAAGAAGAAAACTTCGGCACTCCAAAAGTCATCACTGTCTCTAATGATAAAGGAAAAATTCAGATCGGCAATTTTAAACCGGATGCAGGTCCAGCACCAACGGCAGATATGTCTCAGGCACAAAAAGATGAATTGCCAAAGAAAATTGGCAGCTACGGCTATGAAGGAAAAGTTGCTGTCGAGGTATTTTACAAGGAAGGGGACGAAGACACCGCAAAAGCCATCAACAAAATCGAACGCTCAATTCAGTTAAAGTAACACATGGATAAATTCAGCAAGATCCTAAGTGAAGCAAAAAGACACTTCGCAAATGCCCGTGGCAGCCACGATTTTAATCACGTGGAAAGAGTGCTAAAAATGGCTCTACATATTGGTAAAAAAGAAGGTGGCAATATGAAAATTCTCAAACTGGCCGCGATTTTGCATGACATTGGCCGCCATGAGGCAGACAAAAGCAAAGGAAAAACCGATCACGCTAAAGACGGCGCCCATTCAGCCGCAGAAATTCTGAGAAAACACAACATTTCAGCAGAAAAAATTGCTAAAATAGCACATTGCATTGAGGCGCACCGATATCGCGGAACAATAAAACCACAGACCCTCGAAGCTAAAATTCTCTTCGACGCTGATAAATTAGATTCTATTGGAGCCATTGGTATCGGCCGCGCTTTCCTTTTTGCCGGCGAACTTGGAGCAAAACTGCACAATACCGGAAAAAATACTGACGAAATTTTAAAAACCCAAGAATACGGCAAAGAAGACACCGCCTACCGTGAATTTCTAGTCAAATTGCGCCACATAAAATCTCGCATGTTAACCAAAGAAGGCCGCCTTCTAGCCAAAGAGCGTCATGATTTCATGGTAAAGTTTTTCAGAAAAATTAAACAGGAAATGAAAGGAAGAATATAGAACAAACCAGCATTCAACTTCATTTTTCCTCATTTGACAAACACACATTCTTGAATTCCAGTTGGTTCATATGAACTCTTTTCAATCTGTAAAATTCGACAAGTCCTACTTCACAGTTTTTCCTAACACTCCCCTCCGCGACACACCCTTAACTCCCTTCACGGCTAACTGCCCGCAAGCGCCCGAAACTTCTTGACCGAAAGTATATCTCTGCGTCACCGTTACGCCATTTCGCTCTAATTCCTCCTTGAATTTTCGTACACTTTCATGGGACGGCGGCGTAAATCGCCCGGTCGGATTATATGGAATCACATTCACCACAAACAAATGACCCAATTGTTTTTTCAATACATTAGCCAACTCCTTAGCCGTCTCCACCGCATCATTAACTTCACCAATAAGTAAATACTCAATCATCACCTTCCGATTGGTTTTCTGAATATAATCGCTCACCGTTTTTAACAACAACTCCACCGGATCACTTTTATTCACCGGCATAATTTCATCCCGCATCTTATTATTTGGCGCATGCAGAGAAATTGCCAGATTGATCTGCATCGGTTCATCCATCAATTTCTGAATTCCCTTCACTATTCCACAAGTAGAAATGGAAATATGCCGCGCTGCGATAGCAATATCCTTATTCATAATAGTCACCGCCCCCATTACTTCGGCATAGTTATAAAGTGGCTCACCCATACCCATAAAAATCACATTAGTTACTCTTTGCCCTTCCTTCTTCAAAATTCTTTCGAACAATAAAACCTGCTCCACGATCTCCCCGGCCACAAGATTTCTGAAAAACCCCATATCTCCTGTCGCGCAAAAAGCACAAGCCATCGGACAGCCGGCCTGACAAGAAACACAAACACTATTGCGCCCATCTTTATGCCTCATTAGTACCGATTCCACAAATTTTCCATCAGGAAAAGTCACCAAGGCCTTTACCGTACCATCAATTGCTTTATTCAGCTGCGCATTTACCGCCAAAGGAAATTCCCTATCCAGTTTCTCTCTTAAATCTTTCGAAAAAACCGTGACCTCACTCCAGGATTCCACAAAGTTTTTGAACAAAGCTTCGTACGCTTGTTTCAAACGAAACTTTGGTTCAGCAGATAATATTTCTTCAAGTTTTTGTAAATTCATATAAACAAACAAAGGCCACCCGTTTCCGGGTGGCCGATTACTTTTTACATCATATCCCCCATCCCACCCATGCCGTGTCCATGACCGCCTCCACCCTCTTTCTTTTCTTCCGGAATGTCGCACATCGCGCTTTCCATGGTTAGAAAAATTGCCGCCACGCTGGCCGCATTTTCAATGGCGCTTCTGACCACCATTTTAGGATCGATAATACCAGCCTCAATCATATTCACATATTCATCCTTCGCCGCGTCATAACCCACTCCCTCCTTGGCATTCAAAACCTTATCCACAACCACCGCACCATCTTTACCCGCATTTTTGGCAATCTGAATCAAAGGCGCACTCAAAACACTCTTAATAATTTTTACACCGGTAGCTTCATCCGCATCGTTAGTCTTCAGATGCTCAAGCGCTTTAATACACATAAGTAAAGCCACGCCCCCTCCAGACACAATTCCTTCTTCCATCGCCGCACGAGTAGCATTCAAAGCATCTTCTATGCGTAATTTCCTTTCCTTTAATTCCAATTCCGTAGCCGCGCCAACTCTCAAAACACCAACCCCTCCACCAAGTTTAGCCAATCTTTCTTTTAATTTTTCCTTATCAAATTCCGAATCACTTTTTTCCACCATATTTTTCAACTCTTCGACACGATTTTTGATAGCTTTTTTATCACCCTTACCATCAATAATCGTAGTGTTGTCTTTATCGGCAACAACTCGACGGGCATCACCAAGCTGATCCAGCTCGGTATTTTCAAGCTTCAGACCAATTTCTTCCGTAATCACGGTAGCACCGGTCAAAATAGCCAAATCCTTGAGCATATCCTTGCGACGATCACCAAAACCCGGAGCCTTCACCGCCAAAACACTAAATATTCCACGAAGTTTATTCAAAACCAAAGTGGCCAAGGCCTCGCCATCCAAATCCTCCGCGATAATTACCAATTCCTTACGCCCACTCTGCGCCACCTTTTCGAGAATTGGCAAAAGTTCCTGAACCGAACTAATCTTTTTGTCAGTAATCAAAATTTTCGCATCCTCATAGACAGCCTCCATACGGGCAGGATCAGTAATGAAATATGGAGAAATATATCCATTGTCAAACTGCATACCCTCGACTACTTCCTTGTCCAAGCCCATAGTCTGTGACTCTTCCACTTTGATTACACCATCCGTTCCAACCATTTCCATAATATCGGCAATCAACGCACCCACTTCCTCATTCTGAGCGGAAATAGAAGCCACCTGAGCTACCATCTCCTTACTGTCACCAACTTTTACCGCCATCTCCTCAAGCGCATGCTTTACAGCCTTTACCGCCTTTTCTATACCAATTTTTAGTTGCATCGGATTTGCACCGGCAGTCAGATTTCGAAGTCCTTCTTTTATAATCGCCTCAGCCAGCAAGATAGCCGTCGTAGTTCCATCACCGGCTACATCATTGGTTTTAGTAGCCACTTCCTTAACCATCTGCGCACCCATATTTTCATAAGGATCCGGCAATTCCACTTCCTTCGCAATAGTCACGCCATCGTTAGTAATCATCGGACCTCCGTATTTCTTATCAAGTACAACATTACGACCCTTTGGACCAAGAGTGATTTTTACAGTTCTGGCGAGCTTTTCCACGCCGGCTAGAAGTTTTTGACGAGCTTCGTCACCAAATATCATTTGTTTTGCCATATAGATTTAGAAGTTATAAAATTAGCTAATAAAATAGTTCTACTCAAACCAGCTTGGCATATACATCACTTGCCGCCAGAATCAAAAGCTCCTTGCCATCCACCTTCACCTCTGTCGGACCATATTTCGAGAATAAAACCGTGTCACCTTCCTGAATATCCATTGGCAATCTCTTGCCATCATCGGTCAACTTTCCCGGCCCCACAGCCAAAACCTTGCCTTTCATCGGCTTTTCCTTTGAAGCCGTATCGGGAATGATAATCCCGCTTAGGGACTTCATATCTTCTTCAATAGCCTCCACCACCAGATGATCGTTTGTAGGAATAATTTTCGCCATATTATTTTAAAGTTAAAATATAAAAAATTAGCACCCCGTATTATAGAGTGCTAAAATTCGCCGTCAATAGTTTTTCTAGTCACCCATGCGACTAAAAATATTTGCTAAAGAAAATCTTAGCGAAACTACTGGCTGTCTTTTTACTTTTATTGTAACTGTAAGTATAGGCCGTATGATCACCTTTTTCTAATTCTTTTGGAACTCGCACTTCAAAGTAACCCTGTGAAGCATCGGCAATTACAGCCGAAGTCTTCACCACGCTCTTCCAGGTAACAAATACCACACTACCGGGCTCAGCATAGCCTCTAAGCGTAATTTCACCAGCAGCTCCATTTACCAAGTCTTTTTTAGCCGAAACCGCCGCCATCAACACTGAAGTTTGTATGGATTTCGCCCAACCGGAATGGTCGGCAGTTAAATCGGACGGAATTATTTTTTCACCGGATTTAATGGTAACTGTATCCATTTTCATTTCGACATTTTTATTCAAACTAACTTCCGTGGCGGTTCCACTACCTTTATCGTCCTGCACCACCAAAGTGAATTTTTTCAAATCAATGTCCATTTGACCGGTCAAATCTACTTCCACCGCGGTCTTATATTGTTCAAGCTCATATTTGCCGAGTTTATAAATTTTCCAGGTTGTTGGATCCTTCAAATCTATCTTATCAATAGCAAATATCGAAACCTGTTGACCTGCCCCCGGCCCGGCCAACCACATCATGAACTTGGGAGCAACTTCGGAACCATTCGCCAAATTAGTAGCCATGGGAACATCCGGCTTCAAATCCTTAATTTCATCCTTTTCATTAGCCAAATTAGCCAAACCACCAAAGAATATTTTTTCAGCCGCCAAAGGATCACCGATCTCACCACCATTCATTACGGTCACCAATGCGGCAACATTATTATTACCGACCACCGTAGACGAAGTTAAAACGAAGGTATCTTCACCTTTTAAATCAGCCAATTCCTGAAAATCCACAGCTTTCTTGGCATCAAATGTAAAGACCATCTTGGAATTGCCACTCAGCTTTTTAGTCTTACCATTGGAAAGTACTACATCAATTTCCGGTACAACATAGCCACCGGTTTGTGCTTTCTGATAAAAACCACTCACGACACTTTGAACCGTATTCTCAACCGTAGCTTCAAGTTGACTCTGTTCATCAACAGTAAGACTTTCTCCGGTATTCAACTTATTCAAACTTTCCTGAACCAATTGCTGTTCAGGAGTTTTAGGCACTTCCGGAATCTCGACTCTTTCAGCCACGGCCTGAGAAGCAACCAAATCTTTAATTATCAAATCAACATTTACTTCATCTTTACCCAACAGGGTATTTGTAACTACGTTCACTCCCTCATCCAATTTCTTGGCAATAATATAATTCTTCACGTTATTTGAAACCTGCTGAGGCTGAACCGGCTGATTGATCTGAGCTTTAGCATTAACCTCAGCCTTAGCGGCAGCATCAGCATCGGCTTTAGCCTGAACTTCAGCTTGAGCGGCCGCAGCCGCGTCAGCTTTAGCCTGAATTTCAGCCTGAGCGGCCACCTTGGCATCTGCGTCAGCCTTAGCCTGAGCGGCCGAATTTGTCGCGGAACTATTACTCGCATTACTTACAGAATTTGCCACAGCAATGATTACACCTCCACCACCAGCCGTAACCGGATCGGTTTCATCCGTATCACCGGCCTCACTGCAACCGGGATCACTCATGTCAGCCTTGGAATCACCATCGTTATCATAGCCGTCATCACAGGCTTTAGGACCAAAAGCGGCCAAAGTAGCTCCACTATATCTTTGCCAAAAATTATTGGTTGGAGACAAACCGCCCGCCTTGGTATACCAGGTATTTCCGGAAGTCATCGTACTTTCATTGGAAGGAGTAACATTTTTATAATATGCACCGATATTGGTAAAATTATTGATCAAATTACCGACAACACTTACCGCTCCACCACCCTGTAAATATATTTCAGCTGCGGGCAAACTGGCAGTCTGAAGATGGGAAGAATTGGTTGCGTTTGGAATTTTAGTCGTACCATCGACCGCGAAACCGATATAATTTGCCAAAACATTCACCGCTGTAGCGGCCTGAACAATAATTGAATTAACATAACTACCGGCTAAAACATTGCGGCCATTGGCAGTACCATCACCAATATTTACTGTGGCACCGGCGGCATTAAGAAGAATATAAGCATCATTACTGCTTAACGCGGTAGTGCCGGCCGCATTCAAACCAAAAATATTCTTCAAAATATTCAAAGTCCCGGAATAGGTTAAGCTCGTCTCTATTGCAGCTCCTGCCAAATTAGAACTTGTACCGGGGATAATTAAATTACCCTGATTAGTACCTGTTCCACCAACATTTATCGTAGAACTTCCACTTTCAATATCGATAGCACCACCACCGGCACCAACAAGCTTGGTCACACCGGTCCAGTCAGTATTAAAATAATTATTTATAATTGTAGCCGCTGAATTATTAGCTGTTTTAAAAATAATTCCGCCACCGTTTGCCGAAATGACATTGCGATTTGCAGAGGCATTCGCTCCGGCCGTACCCCCAATTGTAATAACAGGAGTACCTCCGGAAACACTGATACCTTCATTCGTATTGCCGGCAGCCACATTATAAGGATCATTAATGGTAGATTTAATTAAACCAATTATATTGCCGGTCAAAGTAACAGACGATGGCGTGCCACCAAAACCGATGGCTACACCTTCGCTACCATTATTAGCAATCACATTGCCGGCAGCCAAAGTACCATCTACTTCTATACTGTTGCCGCTTCCTCCACCAACAGTCACACTGCCATCATAAATTCCTATACCACGCTGTGTGTTTTTGCAGGTAGTCAGATTTCCTGTCGCAATCGTACCTTTGCCGAAAGGATCGGCACATACACCCACATAGTTTCCTTGAATAGTAACAGGGGTCGTTGTTGCAGCCACATCATTGATTTGCAAAGCTGCAACTCCCGATGAAGCGGCAAAAACATTACCCAAAGCGGCAGTAATACCACCAATAATCACAGGAATTGGAATAGATTCACTAACAGCCAAAGTAGCCGCATTAATAATCATGCCATAACCGCCATTACCGGCCGGTGTCAAACCGGAAGCAACCGTACCTATTTTATTACCATAAGCTTCCACCTTCGTCGCGCCGGTGATATTGACACCGTCGGTAGCAGAATTAGCTATAGTATTATCCTTGAAAACAATGTTCCCGGCATCTACTACATTTACACCCTTGATCGCATTGGCGCTGGAAGTACCATCAGTTTTAATACCAACCTGATTACATTGAACAGTAAGACTGGTAGCGGTAGGTGAAGCTGAACCGGCATCAGCTATATATATGGCCTCACCCTTGATTCCTGTAATATAATTTCTTTCCACCGAACTATTGCTTGTCGCATGAGCATCGGTAGAGCAGTCATCACCGCCAATCACAATAGAAGCTAAAACCGCATCGGTACTATTGTTTACAAGAATTCCATGACTTCCGTTGGTTGGCGTATTGCCAAGAATAATATTTCCGGCAATCACCAGATTTTTCACAGCTTTTTGAATAAATATTTCCGCAGTGGTCGCGCTTACTCCGGCAGTCGCATTTTTACCAATAGTATTGGCTTCATTTGCGTCATTTGTTCCATCCCCATTAGAACCAATAGTTGGATTTGTAACGCCGGAAGTTGCCGCAAACTTAATACCACTGACCGTATTCGGATAATTAGTCGTGCCATCGGTGCCGATATAATTATTCACTATAGTTACCGTCGCCGGACTTCCCGAAGTACCACCGGTACTTGCAATCTCAACACCGTTTACGGAATTATTACCTATTTTATTTCGCCCGTTTGCGGGAGTGCTTGGTGCCACTTTGCCAATAGCAACCGTAGTAGCATTGCTATTGATTTTAATCCCACTCAAAGTATTGCCATCCGCCCCACCAGCAGAATCCAAACCAATTGAATTTCCGGCAATAGTTATGGTATTCGTCTCCGCACCGGTATTCTCAATACCATCAGCACCGTTATTGGCAATAATATTCGCTTCAGCCGCATCATTTGTTCCATCAGAATTAGTACCAATAATTACCGTACCTGCATCAACTAAAATACCAGGACCGCTATTACCGGCTGCCGTAGTGCCATCAGCTTTCACGCCAATTTTATTACCCTGAATTGTAGCACTACCACCTGATCTTACGGCTATACCGGGAATAGGTCCGATACCTCCGGTATTACCGGAAATCACGTTATCTTTAATTGTCCAATTAGCCGCAGTAGCAGCACCATTATCAACATTAATTACTCCATAACTGGTTGAGCTTGTATCATTCGCCAAAACAGTAGAACCATCCAGTCCAAGACCCATATAATTATTTTGCACTGTAATAGTGCCGGTAACGGCATTGGAACTTCTGACCCATACGGCGGAACCCGCATTGGAGGAGATAATATTTCTATCGGCAGCGGCGGATCCACCAATCTGTAATCCTCCTGAAAAATCTCCACCCTGAACCTCAATGCCGGCACCGGAATTGGCAACGGCGGTATTACCACCGGTTGCAGCCAATGCCCCGGAAGATAAAGTTCCATCTACACCGATTCTATTACCCTTAATGGTAGCATCGACCGGTTGTAGAGTATTGATCAGAATACCTCTACCATTATTGCTTAAAACATTATTTTGAATTGTAACTCCGGTTGCTCCGGCAATATTCACCGCATATGAATTTCCGGTACCGGCGGCAGCAGAGTTTCTGCCAATTACGTTATCATGAATATTTGCAGTGTTGGCACCATTTTCCAACTGTATGGCATTACCGTTGTAATTATAGAGATGCACACCGTTTAAAGTGAAATTAGTTCCATATATGCGTAAAAACGCCGCCGCACTTCCACCACCTTTCTGATTACCATCAAAGTTTACCGTCCTGTTACCGGTTGTTGCATCAATAGTGATATTATTTGCTGTAATCTGATGAGAAGTAATCCCGGCAGTGGTATCGGTTATTGTCTCATCCTCCAAAAATCTGATCGTATCACCATTGGCCAGCTGACTTATAGCATCTCTAAAAGTGCAATCATCATCATTATCAGCTTCATTGGCTACACAAGTATTTGGATCGGTATCAGAGTTGATATCAACATTCCAAATTGACGCAAAAGCACCATTGGAAAAAACCGCAAAAATCGTCAGAAAAGCCACCAATCGTTTCAACCAATTTAAATAACCATATTTTCGCATAAAATTTTATTTTTATTTTCCTTCCTTCCTGATATCCTACCATTTTTTCACCTAAAAAACAAGCCTATAAAACCAGAAATCAATCTTAAAATGGAGTATAACGCTCCACTTTAAGTAATTATTATTTGGCAAAATCCTCCACCCTGGTCTCTCTGATTACATGTACCTTTACCGGACCGGGATGTTGCAGATCATGTTCTATTTTTCTCACCACACTGTGCGCCAACTTGACGGATCCCAAGTCATCAATCTGATCAGGATCAATAAATATCCTCACCTCGGTACCGGCCTGAATCACATAAGACTTCTTCACTCCCTCAAAGCTGTTACACATGTTCTCAAATTCCATAAGTCTTCTGATGTAAGTATCCAAATTCTCTTTATTTGCACCAGGTCTGGCATTGGAAATAATATTGGCAATTTGCACAATTTGAGCCTCAATGCTTTCCGGAGCCGGATGACCATGATGAGCTTCAATCGCATGAACCACTTCCGCTGACAATCCAAATTTACGCGCAATGTCCGCACCAATCTTAGCATGATGCCCCGGCACCTCATGATCCACCGCTTTACCAATATCATGCAATAAACCGGCTTTCCTGCAGATCCCCTCGTCAGCCCCCAATTCAGCAGCCAAAGCCGCAGCAATCAATGCCACCTCCATAGAATGTCTCAAAGCATTTTGACCATGAGTCACCCTGAATTTCAAACGACCCAAGATTTTTGTAAGATTTGGATGTAAACCGGTTACTCCCGTCTCCAACACCGCCTTCTCTCCTAATTCCTTAATCAACACATTCACTTCATCTTTCATTTTTTCCACCGTTTCCTCAATTCTGGCGGGATGAATACGACCATCTTCAATCAATCTTTCCAAAGACACCTTGGCAATATAGCGACGCACCAGATCAAAACCGGAAATAATAATCGATCCCGGGGTGTCATCAATGATAACATCCACACCTGTAATTTGTTCAAAAGTATTAATATTACGCCCTTCACGGCCAATGATACGTCCTTTCATCTCATCATTCGGCAAATTCACAATTGTAGCTGTAGATTCGGCCGTAGTCTCAGCGGCACAGCGCGAAATAGCATCGGCAATAATCCACTTGGCTCTTTCATCAGCCTTTTCCTGTAAATCCTTCTCAGCCTTCCTGATCTGAGCGGCAATATCTTCCTTGGAATCCTCTTCAACTTTTTGCAACAAAACAACCTTAGCTTCCTCCTTGGACATTCCGGCAATTTTCTCCAGTTGCTGAGCCTGCATCTTGTAAATGCTCTCTATTTCATCCCTCAATTGCTTTACCGAAGTAACCTTATTATCCAGTTCCAGCCTCAATTTCTCCACATCGTCATGTTTGTGATCCAGTACTTGTTCTTTTTTCAACAAGCGCTCCTCCACCTCATCGAGTTTCGCATTGGTACGCTGTTCCTCTCTCTTTACTTCGTCCTGAAGCTTAATCGCCTCATTACGAGCCTCGTAGATAATTTCTTTCGACTTACTTTTGGCATCGGCCAAAATCTGTTCAGACTTGGCAACCAAATCCTTATTCTTTCCTTCAACCTGTTTCTTGCGATAATAGTAACCTGAAGCTATACCCAAAGCTATCCCAAGAAGCGCTAGTAAAATTGGAACAAACATAATCTATTGGTTAGATTGAAGTTCCGGACCTGATTTAAAGATTTTCCACATCACTACCCCCTAGTCATTAACTTGACTGGAAAGAATTCTAACCTGTTCTGCAATTTTTTTCTTTATGATCAAACGTTTTTTTAACAACTTTATCGTGCGAATAAATCTTATAAACCTATCCAAAACTCCTTTAATTTACAAACTCAATTTACCTCATTCATGCAGAATGTCAAACGGATAATTTAGGATTTTAGATTTATTTTAAGAAAATTTTAAGTTTGTATGCTTAGTTTAAAAACATGAAGAAATCAAAATCAATAAAAATAGTACTTTTAATAACCTCCTTGGTCATTTTTTATCAATTTTCAAACATTTCATTGGCAAAAACCGCAAAAATTACGTCAAAAACTTCAAAAGTTACCGAACAAACAAAAGTAAAGAAAACTAAAGCCAAAAACTATCAAAACGGCAATCTCTCAAACAAAATCAGTATTTCCGAAATTTTTCCCAACCCGAAAGGTACAGACACCGATAAAGAATGGATAGAGTTATATAATCCGGAAAATCACAATGTTAATCTTGGAAATTGGAGATTGGTAATAACCAATACTAAAAAAGGTACCAAGCCAAAAATCATCAAATTATCGGACAAAATCACCGTCGCGCCACATTCATATTTAATTCTGGACTCTAGCAACAGTAAATTCTCCTTATTAAACTCAAATTGCAAAATCGAATTGCGGGACTTTGTTGAAAAAAATATCGACACCGTAAATTACGCCAAAACAAAAGAGGATCTGAGTCTGAGCAAAATTCAAATCAAGGGATCTTCCAGCGGCAAGAACCTGATTACCTGGACAAATCCTACAAAAAACAAGCCAAATCCGATCTTCTATAAATTAAGTGGAACAATTCAAGAGACAATTACGGAAACGGCAAAAAACACATCCAAACATTTAAAAATAAAAATCAAAACCAATGAGATCATAAAAGTATACATCCCAAAAACAATGAATTTCGAACTTATACAAAACACTCTCAATCCCGGCACTACCGCTCTATTCCTCATCGAAAAAAACAAAAATCAAAACTATTCTCTAGTTGACTTCAAAATCACCAAACAAGCCAAAACAACAAGCAAGGAACAGGAAAACAAAGAAGAATGGCTTTACTACAGCCTCATCCCAATCTTGACAATTCTAATATGGCTATTGCACAAGACCTTTAACTCGCATCGCCTTATAGATAATCTGCGCGACATCAGCTCGCGTTAACTCCCAACCGGGAACAAATACCGCAGCCTTGCTCACTAAAGCATTATCTTTTGCAGCTCTGGCCACGCCAAGAAACCAATCTTCAGGATGTACATCATTAAAAGGCATCTCAACGACAGTTTCATTAGCGGGAACCTCCAAGTTAAAAGCTTTCAACACAATCTTCAGCCCTTCAGACTTGGTAATATTCCTGGTCACACCATATTCACCACCGGCATAACCATTGACCCAACCCTTATACTTGGCCGCACACACCGAAGGCTCAAACCAAGCACCAGGCACATTCACATCGGTAAAACAATTCGCAATATTTTGACTGGGCACAGCTGAATAATCGACATCGGAAGCTTCCACCAACATTTTTGCAAATTCCGCTCTATTTACTTTATTGTCAGGCTTAAAAGTATTGTCGGAATAACCACCGACCACTCCACGATAATAAAGCTCAATAACAGCCTGATAACTTTGATGGTAGTCCGGCAAATCCGTAAAAGGATTTTCTCTATTTACCGGCTGCTCTTGAACCTGATCACTCACAAGAACATCGGCAAACATCCTCTTAATATAACTATTATTTGAACTCATGAAAGAAGTAATTGCGTACAACGAAAATCCTGTAAACAAAACCAGCATCGCCAAAAAATTTCGATGATGCGGGGAAATACCGCCCTCGTTTTTATTATTCGCCTTAACCTTCAATGATTTTTTTACAGTCATGTTATTTTAAATTAATTTTTAAGAACTTTGCCATATTCAGCCTGATATATATGAAGAAAAGACATCAGCAGCATTAACACCAGCGGGCCAATAATCACTCCCTGAAGCCCCATGGTCCAGATTCCTCCCAAAATAACAAAAAAAGTAAGCAAAGGATAAGTATTGGCTCTACCACCAATGAGATATGGTCTGGCCACATTATCAACCAAACCAACCACCACCGCGCCCCAAAGCAATATAAAAATTGCCGCACCATATTGCCCCATTACCGCCAAAATAATCCCCGCCGGCAACCATATCACCGCAGTACCTATCAGTGGCACCAACGAGAAAAATGCCATTGCTGTTCCCCAGAAAATCGGATTGTCAATACCGGCAATCAAAAATCCTATTCCGCCAACAAAACCCTGCAATACCGCTGTCAAAAAAACTCCCAACAATATTGCTTTGGACATATCACTCATCTTGGCAAAAAGCTCATTTTCATATAAAGAAGGTAAAGGGCTAACAGATCTGATTTTTTCCACTATGAGTTTTCCGTCCTTAAAAAAATAATACATTGAGAAAAGCAGAATGAAAATATTTATAAACAAATCCGAAATACTTCTTAAAAGCGTCGCGGCCTGAGCAACCAGAATAGTACTCAATGACTGAGCCATATCCAGAACGGTTTTTTTAAGATCGATTTTTTCAAGATCTACAATAGTTTTAACTTTTTCATTTAAATCATAGAAAAAACCACCATTCTGCCATTGCAGATATTGATCAAATACACCGGAATTAACCTTGGTCTGAATTGTCTGATAAGTACTGACCGCTTCGCCGGCCATCAAAACAACAAAAATTGTCAAAGGCACCACCGTCAACAATATAACCAGCAAACAAGTAATTATTGAAGCCAAGCCCTGAACATCTTTAAAAATTCGTAATAACTTCTTATACATTGGATAAAAAGCCATACTCAAAACAGCCGCCAAAAAAATTACAGTCAAAAAAGGTTTCAAAATCTGGAAAAACAAAACCGTGGTAAAAGCCAAACAAAAAATCAAAAAATACCCCGGCAATTTATCCAAAATAATCGCATGTTGCGGAAGAACATCTTCAATTTGCAAATTCTTATTTTTTACAGACTTGGAACGAGAGAACTTTTCCATGCCCTAAATATATATCACATCAATTGAAGAAACAAATTAAAAAGATTAAATTAATGGCTCTTCAAACTCCGGCTCCTCCGCCGGCACCAAATTGGCAAATTCACCGGACTCATCCCATTTTGACAAAGTTTCTTCAACCGAAGCTCTTGTCTCACAATAAGTTTTACGCGAATTTTCAATAATTTCTTTCACGTAGTTTTTCTCGATTTTTGGCACGTCCATTGTCCTGGCCGAGAAAGCTTCTCGAATTTCACCATTAATGGACATTTTACAGTAAAATTCCCGCACGCCGAGATTGATAATATCTCTTTCCTTAAAAATCGGATTATACTCCTGAGCCAAAACACCGGCGTCATCCGCACCTACGCGGAAACTGATCATTGAGCCTACGTTGCCAAAAACCGTTTTCTGAATCAGGCCGGATAATTGCCCCATGTACTGATGAGCAATCGTCAAATCCAGACGATACTTTCGAGCCTCGGACAAAATTTCCGCAAAAGTATCCGTCGCAAAATTCTGAAATTCATCGACATAGAAATAGAAATCTTTACGCTCTTCCTCTTTTATATCAGCGCGACTCATGGCCGCCTGATACATTTTTGTAATAATCATCGCGCCCATCAATCCACTGTTTTCTTCGCCCAACAAACCCTTGGAAACCTTCATCAATAAAATTTTCTGCCCGTCCATAATCTCCCTGATATTAATCTTGTTTTTTGGCTGACCGATAATATTACGAATCATATTGGTCGCCACAAATTGACCAACTTTATTCAAAAGCGGCGTGATGGCTTCCGCATCAAACTTTTCACTCCAACCGGCAAATTCCGAAACCCAGAAATTCTTCACCACATTATCCTTGATCCTGGATACGATTGTTTGACGATAATTTTTATCCGTCAGCATTTTCAGAATTGAAAGCACCGTGGTATTAGGACTGTCCAAAAGCGCCAAAACCGTATAAAGCAAAACGTGTTCCAAACGATCAGTCCAATTTGAACCAAACAATTTCTTAAAAATAAACAGGAAACCGATCGTCACCTGCATTTTGTACTCCTCCGCCACATTTTCCAAAGGATTGAAGGAAATAGGAAAATTTATATCGGAAGGATCAAAATAAATCACGTCTTTTATACGATGTTCCGGCACAAATTCCAACACATTATCAACCAAATCACCGTGCGGATCCAACACACCCACGCCCCTACCATTAATAATGTCTGAATAGACCAAAAGCTCCAGCAATTTCGACTTACCGGAACCGGACTTACCCACCGCATACAAATGACGTCTGCGATCAATAAGTTTAATCCCAAACTTATCAAAATTATTATGATAATTAGTTACACCGAAAAGACTGATGTTCGGCTCCCCTATTTTTGGCAAATCTTGCGGTGCCTCGGATTTTCGGGCTAAAACATGCACAATATGTGGCACGATATCCGGATTCGGCAAATGGTATAAAGTTGCCAGCTCCGTCGGCCCCACCATTATCGGAGTAATCAATTTGCGCTGCTTATATTCAAGGAGAAAAGTGGCCTCTCCCATATCCACAGATCTGAATTCCTGAATATCCGTTTCATTATACTGATAAAAACTATGCGCGACAGCATGCAGTTTACGATGAGCTTCTGCTGCAGTTTTGGCTAAATAACCGCATCGTATTGTAATCTGAAACGGTTCACCATGTTTCAGCTTTTCCATGGCCAATTCCTTACGATGCTGAACCACACTATGTGCATCTTTGGCTCTCAGCCGATCACGAATATTGAAAGTTTTCTTGAAATTGTTGAATTTGACCGCCCACTTGCGCTTGAAATGATACCCTGCAGTTTCCTCAAGCGGATGAATCACAAATTGCACCCAAACTTGTTCACCGGAATTAATTTTGGAAATAATTGAAAAAAGTCTGCTCTGGCTATCATCCTCAAAATGACTAAAAGTTTTAAAAGGATAAATATCACCCCACTTGAATTTCAGCCGCGCACCCGCCAAGAATAATTTACCGTTTCCCTGCTTATAATTATCAACATAATCGGAAGTTTCCTTGATCTCACAATCGGGGAAAGTGGCATAAAGCAAACCTTCCACCGTCTCAAAAAGACTGTCCGGGACCGCAAAAAACAAATACGTATATTGCTCATAACCGAAGTATTCCATCGACAGATGGGCATGATGTGCCGTCTTATGCAGATTCACCAAAAGTTCTTCATAAATTTTCTCCTTTTTTTTCTCGCCGTCACCCTGGGGCACGACCACCTGAAAATACTTCATAGACCCAATTATATCATAAATAAATGATCAATAATACAAATAAACAAGGCCGGAAACAATCAAAACAAAGGAAAACAATTTCACCAGCAAATTTGCCTTTGCAATCGATTCCCGAGGAATTTCTTTAAAGAAAAAATGCAACAATAAAGCAAAAATAAAGGCGAAAAAAGGCTGTATGCCCATAATAACTGACGTAAGAGCTACTTTTCCCAAAATTAAAGCATAGGCAAAAGCGAGCGAGCCGATTGTACCAACAGTCGCCGAAATAAAAAGCATACTCCAGCCACGAATTGGCAATCTGAAATTCTTAAAAACGATCCTGTATTTTGGCAAAAAGAACAAAAACAATCCCAAAATACTGCTACCAAACAAATCTACCGCAAATGCCGACCAGAAATTTGGAAAATAAACCGCGAATTTCTTAAACATCACATCCGCTAACGCCCAAATAATATCTGCCACAAAAATAAATAAAAAGGCCTTACTGAAATGCCATTTACTCTCGCTCTTCTTGATTGCCGCCAAAATGCTACCGCTGAAAATCAAAAGAAACGCTATAAATTGGGAAAAACTCAAAGTCTCCCCCAGCATCATCGCTCCAATAATAAAGATAATTATCGGCTGAAACTGTAAAAATAAAACCACCCTGCTCACCTCCTCAATTTGCATTGCTTTATAATAAAAAACAAAGCCCAACATCCAAATTATTCCGGCAAAAAACATCCAGAAAAACGGCCAGCCCAGCACAATTCCCTGCCCAAATATCACCATGAATCCGATCGCTACCGGCAGCTTCGTCAGCGCAAAAAGACCGGTCATGAACATATCATCTTTAATCCAATTTCGGCGCAAAGCTCCATCTATCGGATTCCCGACAGCCCACAACAACGGCGCCAAAATTGAAAAAAGTAACCACATGGAGGCATTGTACAGGAAAATAATAGGATCTACACCTATGATCAAAAAGCAAAGCCAAAAGAAATTTCGCACGCTGATGTGCTTTATAGAAAATATAGGCAAATCCGTCAATAAAGCTTCATCAATAAAGCTCCCTCAAATAGCACCCTTCACAACAGACATTTTGCGGAGCAAAATGTGCATTGTTTTCTTTATCCGACGCATAAACCGTCTGCATACTTTTCTGACATTTAGCACATTCTTTCTCCCATAATCTATAGTAACCATGCAATTTCAACCTGTCATAATGCCTCTGATCAGGATGTCTGCGCGGAATAGGCACCTTCATTCTTTGATAAAATTTCAATTCCTGAGGTGTAATTTTATATTCACGACCACTTACCTCACACTTCAAAGTTTTATCTAAGATGCTGTCAGGCACCTCTCTAATATCAGCCGGTGGATCATAAAAATCTTTATCCGGCCCTTGAACAACTTTTTCTTCATGAAAATGCGCATCCAACTTTAAAATCTGCTCTTTACTCAAAGGAAAATATTCCATCGCCACCGTTTCATTATAATCACACGGTGCCAACTGATAGGGCATAAATTCGCCCCAGGCTCCATCTTTCTGCATTTGCTCAATGATTTTTGCCACCAATTTCTCATATTCTTCCTTACCGTATTGCTTATTAAAAACACAATAACGCTTATTTCGTAAACCCACACAACCAAAAAGATCCTGCGAATTCAAACAATCCATTGAATAACGCACATTATCGCAATACCAGACAAAGTAAGTCGCCATCAGATTCGTACCGACGCAAGAACAAACATTATAGCAGAACTGCAAGCCATCCGGAGCACAATACACCGCATCATAAGTTCCCACGCATTTTGGCGAATTGTGCAAAAACTTACAATCCTCAGAATCCTTTACATCATAAGCAAAATGACAGTTTTTGGAATTAAAAATGGCATCACCACTACAATTTTCACTGGCATAAATATGCGACTGAATATGCGGCATATTTGCACTTAATTCTTGCAATTCTTTTCGCAAAAATTCAATTTTGCTATTGGTCAAATATTCATACTCCTGGACAAACTCCTGATACTTTTCCTTGCCAACAAATTCATTAAAAACACAATATTCCTTTGATCTAAGGCCAAAACAACAATAACAATTCTTGCAGCCGCTACAATCCTCAATCACCGTACAATCGCTGCAATTGCGGCAATTTAATAAAAAACGACAATTATAACAACCGTCACTCGCCACTATTTCATAACAAAACTCCGAAGAATAGACACAAAGAGCATTTAAAACATCCTTGGAAAAAGAAATATATTTGCCAAACATACAATCTTCATTATAACCGCCACCGGAGAGCAGATAACAATTCTTACAATACAAAAGATAAGAATTATAATAGCAATTTTCACTACTTAAAATATGCATTGAAACGCGCGGAACATCCACATACAAATCTTTCAGTTGCTTGGAAAAATCTCTGGAAAAATCATACTCTCTGCCATAAATCAGCGGATCCCATTTATCACTCCACCATTCCGGCTGATCATAGACCTTATATGGTTTATCGGGAGAATAAATTGAAATGATTTGTCTGCCGGAAAGATCACATTTGCGCGTATAAAGCTTCCGCTCATTACGAAAAGCCAACCTGCGCTGCTGACGGCAAAGCGGACACATTTTCGGCGTAGGAATATGGAATTTTTTACCATCAAAAGTAGGCGAAAATTTATCATAAGCCTGCAAATCTTCATCCGTTATTTCAAACCGAACTCCACATTGCCGGCAATTTTTAAACATATGTACTTTTTAGCTAAATAACAGGCGAAAAGCAACATGCTTGAAATTTTCCAGCACGCAGTGATTTCATGGAAAAAACTCTAAAAGACGCCATGAGATCATATAAACGCCACAGAGCCTCAGAAGAAATGGACAAACTCAGAGACGCTTGGAAATTAAAAATGTCCACCGAAGAATTAATTAAATTAAAAAATTTACGATTTACAGGAAAATTCCTACCATAACTACTTTGATATTGGCACAAATAATGATGATGGAAATCGAAGAATATGAATTAACCCTGGAAAATATCGGCACGGCCACGGAAATAATCGAAAAATCACCGAAAATATCATTCTACGACGCAATCTACCATTCGATTGCAATCAGAAACAACGGCACTTTCCTCACCTCCGACACAAAATACTACAATCAGGCCAAATCACTGAAGCGCATAGAATTATTGAAAGATTACAAATAGTAAAAGTCTACTACTTTGATACAATGACGACATGAGCTATCACATTGTAAAATCAAATCATGAAACCTCCTAAAGAAAATGGTGGCATACAACCGGATTGGGAAAATCTACCAACCTGGAATCCTCTACGACAAAGCTTTTCTGATTATATTGCCGGAAATTTAAAAATGGCTGGAACAGTAAGATCAGGAAATGAATTAGCAAGACAGCTAACCAATAGACCCAACAAACCCAATAAAGCAGAAACCCTCAAATTTGGTAGTGGATTAAGACTAAAAATTGCTAAAGGCAGAAATCTTATACCTCCGAAAAAGAAACCCGAAAAATGGGAATACTATGATCCAATCAAATCAGGAAATCCTTTACTGGAAATTGAAAAAGGAGATCTGGATAAACAAATTTCACCACATTTCACGGTTAAAGAATTTGTAAGAATTGATCCCAAAGATTTAAAATACGTAAAAGGTGGAACCTATTGGACAATCCAGTCCGGAGATAACGTGGAATATTACCGAAAATATGCGAGAATTGATCGCAAATTAGTTGCCTTGGTTGAATCTATTAGAAATGACTCTGGTGTCATAATGGTAGTAAATGAGGGCTTTCGACCATATCTGGAGAATAAACGTATGTACGATGATAGAGGAGGAGATAAAGCGTATAGGAGTAGACACATCTCAGGACAAGCACTGGATTTTGAATATACAGATAAAAGGATTTTAAAAAGCGCTCTTTTTTTAATGAGAAATAGCGGAGGTATAGGATTATACAGCGGTAAAAATGCTCTTCATATTGACTGTCGCCGCAGTAAAAGAAGATGGACAAGGGAACAATGGGATAGAAGGAAGGAATGGCCAAAAGAAAGATGGCTCTTAGAAAGTGATATTGACGAAATAAAAGCTAGAATCAGCGCTTGGAGATCAAGAAGATAGCAATTAGCTCACCAAAAAGATTTTGTCATAATTTTTCAAACAAAACCTCAAACACTTCCAATAATTATCCTCCACATATTTATAGCCTTCTCGCTGCAAATATTTTTCAATAATTGGATGAACTTTTGCAAGCATCGCCTGAGATAAAGCCGGGAAAATATGATGCTCAATATGACAATCTACCAAGGAATTACCGCCAATCCAAGAGAAAAACCAGGTTTTTTTGATATTTCTGGTCGTCTTGCTTTGGTGAGGCAGCCATGGTTCCAATTTATCCAACAAATCCAAATCTATGTGATTAAAAATTGTCAGTTGTAAAAAAACAGGCACAAACAAAAGCCGCATTGCAAAAGTCCAAAAAATCGCCCAACCAAGCGGTACAAATAAACTAAAAAGATAAATATTCAAAGCATAACCGGCAATCGCCAATACTAAATAGATGGCAAGCTGCAGCCACTTCTCCCACAAAAACTTAATGCTGCGATAAAAAAACCAAAAAAGAATTAAATATGGCAATCCAAAAAAATAAACATAAGCATTCATCCAGGGATAATATATAAATTGCTCTTCCTTCTGGGGCACATTCGTATAAGTGTGATGCTCCTGACAATGATGATAATGGAACCAAAGGCTGCTCTTTCCCGTCCAAAAGTCCGCAAAAAAGTAACCCAAAATTTTATTGAGCAAAGGCCATTTCACGAAAGCACGATGACCAGTTTCATGAATACCGGTAATTGAAATACTGGCGTACAAAAAAGACAAAACCGGCAAAATTAAAATTTTATTCCACAGACCCGGAAAAGAAAAAATCCAAATACCGCCGGCAAAAAGAGCCAGTTTAAAAACGCAAATGAAAACCTCATAAACATATCGCTTAAACCAGCTTAAACTCTTGAGATATTCCCTCACCTCTTGAGTCAGTGCAATCAAATTTTTACGTGATAAATATTCTGTTTCGTGCATGGGTTGGCAAATTTTTTTGCAGCGACCAGATAATAAAGTTATTGTCTAATCACCACACTTCCTGTCATAGAGGGATGTAAACCGCAATGATAGCTAAATGTTCCGGTGCTGTCGAAGGTAAAAAAGAAAATATCCACCCACGAGAACAACGATGGCAACAATAGTTTTAGCTATTTGATTAAAGTTAATAAATTATTTTTAAAATCTTCCGACTTTAGCTTTTTTGTTTTTCTTTCGACTTCCGCCATACTAATCCAGCCGCAACTAAGAAAACAACCCCGATTATTCTGTGTATATTGTGGTAATATAATCCAAATTGTTCATGATTGAAAGGCAAGGGAGCTGTATGGTCGATAAGCCAGTAAAGCCCGATAATAACTAAAACGATTACCGCAATAATTGATTTATTCATGTGGATTTATTAGAGGATATTGGCTCTGTTAAAGTTATCAAACCGAATTTATTTGCAATAGCATTTTTCTTCATGTGAGAATACTATCACTTTTAAATTTTAATTACTAGTTTTTTCCTGAATATAGAAATAACCAATCCAGTGAGAGAATAAACTGATCAAAAATCATAAAAAACAATTCATCCACCTCTATGCTGTTTCTCTTCAATCTCTTAAAATTTCTCTGAAATAGCTCTTTCTCCATTTACCAATGTCAAAGCCTGATCGCAGCCATATTTCTTTTGCACTGACTCCTTCCGCGTGCAGTTATAGTGCACGTTTTTTGAATTCGATTGATTACTAACTTATTCTAACAAAAGAAAACTCCATGCCGTGTCCACTTTTTGGGGTACAGATCATGGCGGAGAGAGAGGGATTCGAACCCCCGAGAAGCTTGCGCCCCTACTGCTTTTCGAGAGCAGCGCCTTCAACCACTCGGCCATCTCTCCATGTGGCATTTAATCTCGAATTCTGGATACTTTAGTTACTCACGCACCATTAGCATCACAATACGTCGTAAGTTACAGATTGATTCAAAGCTGTCAAGATGAGAATTGAACCGCCCGCACCAACCAAAATCATAAAAACGATGTTTTTGATCAACTCCTCTTTTGTAAGATACCTGGCCATCCAAATAATAAGCAAAATAACACCCATCCACAAAATTACTTGGAAAAAAAACCACAAAAACAACGAAAGGGAAAGACCACCAAAAAAATTTCCAAACATCATAGAATAGGTAAAGTTAAAAAAATAAAGCAACCTGAGTAATTCTATTTTTTGCGCCAAATAAAAGCAAGAGCGAGTCGGTAAAGCTGATTTCAATAATTACTTCGCCATTCTAGCCAATTCCTTATCAAAAGTAACTAGAGGGATTCTATTTTCCCTGCTCAATAAAAGCAAGAGCGTATCGGTAAATGAAAGTTTATTTTTGGTTTTTGTGAAAAAACTCATAGCTGACCAAAATAATTCCGGCTCAGTTTCGTGAATTTTTATCCCATCAATGCTGGTTAAAAAATCCAAAGCACTTTTTGCAATTTTCAAAACCTCCTTATTTTTCAAAACAGTTGCTACTTCAGCTAAAACATAATCTGAAACAACGTAATCCTCAATGCCCCTAAATAATAGCTGAGCTCCGGGATGATAAATTTTATAACCACAGTCCGATGCATAAGTAGAAACAAACTGCTTACCGCTCAGATCACATTTTCGATTATAGAAAACACGATCATTGCGAAAAACCTGCCTGCGCTGCACCCGACAATCCGGACATAGTTTTGGCAAAGACATTTCAATTTTTTTGTAAAAATCCAGCTCGCGCTGATCAATTTCAAATTTCGCCGCACATTGTTTACAAATTTTCTGCATCGAGCAGAATTATACCACAAAGCCTGCATAACACTTCTCGCAATACACCGGCTCCATCCTGCTGGGCGCATATGTGGTCCTAATCGCCACTTCACATTTGCTGCACTTTCTTTCATACAAAGCCCAGGGATTTCGCAAAGCCATGCGGTTTTTATGACGCTGGCGCGGGCACACGCGCGACAAAGGCAAACCCTTCATCTTACAAAAATCCAATTCTTGTGGAATAATTTTGAATGGCTTTCCCGTCTC
>CAYZOB010000074.1:0-33006 GCA_964480115.1 uncultured Candidatus Peribacteria bacterium | reverse complement strand
TGTCAAGATGCACAGGCATGAAGCCAAAAACTTTAAATCCATCATCAGCAACCGCGGTCCTCGAGCCGCAAACCCGCACTAAGGCTTACGCCGACTTCGAATCCGTAGCAGCCATAAACGTCGGCATCGTCTCTCTTGGCTGTTCCAAAAATCTTTCCGATATGGAGGCCGTGCTTGCCGAGCTGGAAAATGTACAAGTTGCACCTATCCCCGACAGTGACATCATTTTCCTCAATACCTGCGGCTTCCTCAAGGCCGCTCGCGACGAAGTCTACGAAAGTATCGAAAAATACCACGGCAAGAAAATTATCGTTATTGGCTGTCTGGTGAGCTTAATGAAAGAGGACCTCTTTGAAAAATATCCCCAGATTGCCGCCATCGTCAACGGCACGAATTATCATAACATCAACAATATTTTTCATCGCGTGATCAGAGGCGAAAAAGTCTATGCCGTTTCTCCCGAACCATTCAGCTTTGAGAAATTGAACGGCAAAAGTCTCCTAACTCCTCGCAGTTACGCCTATGTGAAAATTGCCGAAGGCTGCAATCACCGCTGCACCTACTGCATTATTCCTTATCTGAAAGGCAAATTCCGCAGTCGCGCAATGGCAGATATTCTCAAGGAAATCAAAGATCTCGTCGCCCTTGGAATTAAGGAAGTCATCCTCGTCTCTCAGGACTGCGGCTATTATGGCACCGATCTTTACGGTGAGAAAAGACTTTACGAACTCCTCCAGAAAATAAACGCTATAAAAGGCGACTTTTGGATCCGCGTGCACTATGTTTATCCGGAAAAAATTGATGAAAAATTACTCGAAACTATGGCTATCTGTGAAAAAGTCTGTAAATATCTCGACATGCCTTTGCAACACGGCGACAAAGACGTTCTCCGCAGAATGCTGCGCTTTAGCGATCCTGACAAAATCATTGAAAAAATCGCCAATATTCGCAAAATGATGCCAACCATGACTTTCCGTACCGGTTTCATCGTGGGTTTCCCCGGTGAAACGGAAAAGAATTTTAAAAATCTCATCTCCTTTGTAAAAAAAATCCAATTCGACCACGTAGGAGTCTTCACTTTCTCTCGCGAAAAACTCGCTCCATCATATAATTACCCAAATCAGCTCACTCAAAAGATCAAAAACGAACGCAAAGAAAAGCTCATGCTCGTCCAGCAAAAAATCGCCGCCAAGAATAATAAAGCACTCATCGGCACCACTTGCAAAGTACTAATCGAAAAATACAATCCTCAACAGAAGGCTTACATCGGCCGTTCCCAGCGCTCTTCCCCGGGCATCGACGGCGAAATTATCGTCAAATCCATGCGCCAATTAAAACTCTACAATTTCTATCAAATCTACATCAGCTCCGCCAACGAATATGATTTATTCGGCGAGCTGGTATAATACTTACATCGTCGGGGTGTAGCGCAGTTGGCTAGCGCGCAAGCATGGGGTGCTTGAGGTCTCGGGTTCAAGTCCCGACACTCCGACCAAAAAAAACAGCTATTGGAAAATTGAACAATTACTCAGCCTGATACTTCAGATCTTCAATTTCCTGTTGAACCAATCCACCAATTTCCTCGAGCTGTGAACCCAACTCTTCGGCAGCATCTTTGTCGCATGTTCCGGCCTTGGCAAGATCTTTAGCTTGTGCGATTATGTCCAAAGCTTGAGCAAAATAATCATCCGCCACGCTTGTATCCAGGCCCATTTTTTTGAATTTTGCCAACGCCTTTTTGATCATTTTAATCTCCCTGTCGGAGTCGGAAACAATTCTACTGATTCCACTGCACGCCTGAGCTTCATCACGAAGTCCTTGAAAGAATTCATGAGTTTCATTGTTCCAGAAGAAATCCTGAAGCAAATCATTGGCTTCATCGAATTGGCCATTGGCAGCATAAGACTGAAGCTGTTTGTAGTTAACTTCACATTCTGTAACCTTTGCTTGTCCTCTGGCTGTAATTGAAGTTACGTCGATTTTTGCTCTCTTAGCCTCTCGGGAAATATCTTTCAATTCTCTTGCGAAATTTTTGCAGGCACTTTTATTCTCCTTTATGCCTCGTAATACATTTGACTCTGCGTTTAAAGAATTTAGAGAATCCCAGAGATCCTGAAAGCCCTGATTAATATCATCCTGGATTGTACTCCTTACATCGGACAATTCATCCATATCGGTTACAGAACCAAGCTGTGTTATATATTGTCCAACCGCAGTACACAAAGCTGCAACCTGTCCTTCCAACTCTGCTGCTTTCTTTGAACCGCTTTTTTTGGCCTGTTTAACCTGTGTAGCCATGTTTTTGCATTCGTTTTTCCTGTCATTTAAATGCTGTTTTTCATTTTTAAGTTCTTGGCTAAACTGTTGCGCCTGCTGTTGTTCCATGTCCATTTGCTGGAAATCTCCATTCAAAAGATCCGTCTTGAGATTTGAAGAGGAGAAAGCCGCGCCGGCTAGGTATATAACTGCTCCCGCAACCACTGCTGCCGCAAGTAAATTTGTTTTTTTCATGATATTTTTGTTTTTAATTAGCTATTCATAGGTATTATAAAGCATTTCGCCGAATAAGTCAAATCGACAAATTTGTTTCCCCTTTATCCAATCTATAGAATCCACACCGATGAACAAGTTTTTCAAATACGCTATCGTCGGATCCCTGGGCACTTTTGTTGATCTGGGTAGTCTTTACCTACTGGTTGAATACGGCCGCATCCCCGTCATTACCGCTTCAGTCGCGTCCTTTTTTTTAGCGGTAATCAACAATTTTATATTAAATAAAATCTGGACCTTTGAAAGTAAATCCAGAAACTATCGCAAACTTTTCATAAAATTTCTTATAGTCTCTACCGTTGGCTTGGTTTTAACCGTTTCTTGTATGTACATTTTTGTAAACATTGCCGGGATTTGGTACATGTTTGCGAAAGTCATGACCTCGTTGATAGTACTTTCCTGGAATTTTTTGGGCAATAAGTTCTGGACTTTTAGCATTCGGAACAGTGAAAACCTGAAACTCACGGATTTTGCTTATGATCTGTCAATCATAATCCCCGCTTATAATGAAGAAAATCGCATAAAAAACACCCTTCTATCCATCGAAGACTATCTTTCCACTAAAAAAATTAATGTTGAAATTCTAGTAATAAATGATGGCAGTAAGGACAAAACGGAAGAAGTTGTAAAAACCTGTCAGCATAAAATTATCAATCTCAAAATTATCAATCTCAAAAAAAACTACGGCAAAGGTGCGGCTATAAAAAGGGGTGTGGACGAAAGTCGAGGTAAATACGTTCTATTCACTGACGCCGACAATTCCACTCCCATTGAAGAGCTGGAAAAGCTGCGAAAATATCTACATCGAAAAAACGCCCAAATTGCTATAGGATCACGCTATTTACGTGATAGTTTGGTTAAAATAAAACAACCGAAATATCGCGTATTTCTTGGACGCGCCGGTAATTTGTTGATCAGAATTCTTCTCATCGACGACATTCGCGATACCCAATGTGGTTTCAAGCTTTTCACCGGTGAAGCCGCTAAAAACATTTTTCATTATCAAAAAATAAAACGTTTTGGTTTTGATGTGGAGGCCCTGGTGGTTGCAAACCATCTCGGTTACAAAATAGTTGAAGTTCCTGTCAGCTGGTTCAATTCCGTTGAAAGTCGTGTGCGCCCGATAAAAGATGCCTTTATCACGCTAAAAGATCTTGTTTACATTAAATTAAATCTTTGGAGCGGCCGCTATAATGATTAGGCAAAGTGGAAAGTAAAAATGTCTATGGACACTTTTACTAAAGCGAATATTATGGATTCTGTAACTTTTTCCCAATGCTAAAAATATACAAAACCTCACGTGAGGGCATAACCAACCCAAAAAAACCCGGTCCAAACACCTGGATTGACCTGAATTCTCCAACGGAAGAAGAACTTGTTTTTCTGAAATCCGTCATTGAAATTCCGGAAGATGTTTTGTATTCAATTAAGGATATTGACGAAGTACCCAAATTGGAAAAAATCGATAATAATAATTTTATTTTAATTCAGACTCCCCGCATAACGAGTGAAGAGGAACAGGAAGAAACTGTTTCCGGAGATTATTCGATAGCTCCGTTGGGTATACTTTATAACGCGGATATTTTAATTACACTCAGTGAAGGAAAAAATGATGTCATGAATTACTTGAAAAATAAATTGAAGAATTTTGAAAAAAATAAACTCATAGACACCTCGAATATTCCCCAAATGATTCTGAAAATTCTACTTTTTAATTCCAAAATCTATTTGCGCTATTTAAAAGTTATAAATCAAAAGATTCGCATTTCCCAAAGTAATCTTGAGCAATCTCCGGAAAATGAGCAGATCATTCATCTTATGGATCTTGAAAAATCGCTGGTTTATTTTGGCACATCCATTCATTCCAATCATGTGGTATTGGAAAAAATAGGCAAAAGGAAATTTTTCACCGGCACGGAAGATGACGAAGAACTGTTTGAGGATATTTTTGATGAAAATAAACAGGCCATTGAAACCGTGAAAATTTACGGGCGCATCGTAGCGAATGTTTCAAATACCTTTGCCGCGATTATTTCCAACAACTTGAATAGAACGATGAAGTTTTTGACCTCCGTTACTTTAATTTTAATGCTGCCTACTTTGGTAGCCAGTGTTTATGGAATGAATGTGCCCCTGCCTTTTCAGGATAGTCCTCATGCCTTCTTGATTGTCATGGTTTTCTCCATTGCTCTATCCTTGTCGGTAATTTTCTTTTTTTTCCGGAAAAAACTCTTCTAATATTCAATACATTGTAAGACCAAAGTTTTCAAATATCTGCCCTCCGGGAAGCAAGCTCTTTCGGTATGATCAAACGGTTGCGTGAGTTGAGCCAGAACTCGCACATCTTTTTTTGCCCGCCCTGCGGAAATTCTAATAACGTCTTTAAACTCATCCTGACTTATTCTTCCGGAACACGAGCTTGTTACCAAAATTCCACCCGGCCTCAATAATTCCATACAATGGCGATTCAATTCGGTATAAGCCTTTATTGCTTGCTCTACTTTATCATTTGATTTTGCAAAAGCCGGCGGATCACACACTATTAAGTCAAAATCCGATCCGGCGCAAGTCGGTGTATCGGCCAAATAGTCAAACACATCCGCGCAAATAAATTCATACTTTTTCTGCCCATTTTTACTATCAATATCTAAGCCATTAAGTCTGAAATTTTCTTGCGCCAATTCCAGAGCCCGCTCCGACACATCCACCGTAGTGACTCCAGCAGCACCATTAATGGCTGCATATAAACCAAATCCCCCTGTATAAGAAAATAAATTTAAAACCTTTTTGCCGTTTGCCAGCTCGCCAACTTTTTTTCTCGCATCACGTTGATCCAGGAAAAATCCGGTCTTCTGCCCACCCAAAACATCAGCTAAAAATTTCACGCCATGCTCGGTAAATTTCACCAGCCCTTCATCTCGGCCTCCCCACCGGTCAATTTTGCCATAGTGAATCTTCATGGGAAGACTTTGCAATCCATCGGACTTTCTGGAATCGATATCCGACCTTTCCACAATTGCTTTCGGCTGAAAAGCTTTAATCAATGCTTCGATAATTTGCTCACGAAATAAGTCCATTCCCGCTGTATGAATTTGAAATACGAATACCTCGTCATAACGATCCACTATTAATCCCGGCAACCAATCGGCATCGGCATTTACCAGTCTGTAAGCCGTTGTTCCCGATGATAAAAATTCTTTTTTCAATATTTCTAATTTCAAAAACCTGTTTTCTAAAAATTTTACACTCAGAGTTTCAATTTTCTCCATCCCGCCATCACCCAGCATCCTCACGCTTATGGAAGTATGCGGATTAAAAGCTCCAATTCCCAAGAATTTGCTATCATGAGCCAGCACCTCTACCAATCCTGGCTCCCTCTGTTGTTCTCCATCTTCTCTCACTGGTCCCCTCTCAATTCCTTTCGAGAAAATCCAAGGATGTCCGGCCATCAGAGGCACTTCTCGCCCGCTTTTTAGCCATAATTTTGCCATTTGATTATTCATGGTGGGCATCCTACGGCTTTTTCAGCATCCTTACAAGGATTTAGAGACATTGATCACTGTTGACTTTTGCTATGGAAAAGCTAAATTAAACCAAACCATGAACTCCACTCAGGCAAATTTAGAGAACAGTTTCGGACGCTTGAAGGAGAAAGTCCTGGCCAAGAGGCCGGTTCTTCAGACTCTACTTTTCAAAAGAGGTAATAAAAAGCTCCTCGACTACGCCAACGAATATGTGGATGTCAATCTTTCGCCAACAATTCCTTTCAGACAGGCCGAGCTTATGGGAGTAATGGAAAGGCAAATTACACATCGTTTTGGGCTCGAAATAGCCGAATCTGCCATTGCCCAGCTCAAAGAATTTTACTTCGTTTCCACCGCCGATCACAGCGGCCCTCTCACTCATCCATTTTTTGTGAACTCCAATCTTTTGACAGCGGCTTCACTGATTTCTCACGACAAAGCCGTCCTCAACAACGTCATTTGTTTATCCTGCGCCAATATTGCTTATAATAATTCTTCCTTTCCGCGCGGCTTATTTTTCCACAATTATATTAACAATCAGGTGCATACTCATCGCCTGCCTTTCCTCTCCGCCAAACCAACCACCAGTAGTGTCTACGCCATGAAGCCCTACGGAACGGAAGAAGTTAAAAAAGTTCATTCTTTGATGAGAGAAGATGTTCGCGAAGGCAAAATCACTACCGAACATCATGAAAAAATCCGTGCTCTTATCAAGGAGATTTACGAGCATCCCGAAGTTTTTGAATGCGACAGCTATTGTGAACAGATAGGCAAGACCAATTTCAAACTTTGGCATAAATTTTTCGCAGCCAGTGGCGTACAGCTGCCCAATTTAATTTTTTTGGAACAGGAAGCCCTGGTTGTTGAGCTTCTGACAAAATACCATCTTCACCAGGACACCATCCTTAATCATATGCTTTTTGACCCAAGATACGAACCGTTTATTAATGATTATTTTGAGGATATTTTTGGCTCTTTTTCCCGCAAAGATTCCACCGGCACTTACCTTTTTTGGGCTTTACCAAAAGGCGCGCGCGAAAATCTTCAGCTCTGGCGCAAAGGCAATTATTTGGTTTCCAAGGATGAATCTTATAAAATCGAACTCCACCCGGAAGTAATTAAAGACGCCATGGCGCGCAAAGAATTGATTCCCGGACTGCTGCTGAATTTCTGCACACTTTCTTTTTATTACGGCCTGAAATGTCTCGGTGGCTTCAACCAGATTAATTACCTCACTTTAATGAAGAATAATTACATCAAAATGAACGCCGATTTGGGAAATTATCGCAGCATTGAAATTTGCGCTCGCGCCCAGACCCGCGAGATGAATGATGGGCTTTCCGTGGCCTTTATGGAATATGGCGATAACAAAGAGTTGATGCTCGCCAGTGGCCTGGATCTTATTCTTTACGGCGATAAAGACAGCTGGTCGGCAATTATGGAAATCATGAAAAATATTACCCTTGAAGAAGCTTTCAATCCCACATTGCCGGAAATTTATCGCATTACTTATGATAAAAAAGAGTGGGAAGAAGATCTGCTTTCCATTAATGACAAAGACATCAGCAATCTCACCGAGCTAAACAAAAAAATCAAACCTTGTATTGTAATGAGATAAGCCCGCTTAAAACTGCCAAATGATTTGTTGCCTCAACGGAAAATTTCTCGATGAAAAAGACGCCAAGATTTCCATTTTAGATAATGGCTTTATGTATGGCGATGCCTTTTTTGACACCATGAAAAGTCAAAATAACAGCATTGTTGAGCTGGAAAACCATCTCAAGCGTATCTATAAAACCGCTAAAATTCTTCATATTAAACTGCCGGCGGAAAAACGATTGGCGGACTGGATTAATAAAACTCCAAAAATTAATGAGCTCTCCGATGCCCGTATCAGAATTACAATTTCTCGTGGCGTGAACGGGCGCAATTTTTTTACTTCCAAAAATCCTACCATAGCCATTACTTGCACCTCGTTTACCATCGATGAAAAAATTGTTAAAAACGGAGTTTCCGTATTGACTGTTAAATTTCAGCGTCCCTGGCCGGAAATCAAAAGCACGAATTTGATGACTATGATCCGTGCCTATTATGAAATTCTGCCTAAAAAAATACATGAAGCGATTTTAATCGATGATTTAAATTACGTTACCGAAGGTTGCACTTCCAATGTTTTTATCATAAAAAAAGGCATATTTTTTACACCAAAAGACAAAGTTCTATCTGGAGTAACGCGCGATCGCATTATTCTACTTTGTAAAAAAAATAAGCTAAAAGTTCAAATGAAAAATTTCAAAAAATCCGCATTGCTAGATGCTGATGAAGTCTTTCTTGTAAACAGCACAAACGAAGTAGTACCAGTTATAAAAGTTGATAATAAGAAAATAGGCACCGGAAAAGTTGGACCCGCTACCAAAAAGCTAATTAAAATATATGAGAAATTTCTTACTCTTTCAATGCTCACGGCATCGCCATTCTCAAAAAAATAGTCACAAAAACCTAACTTTAATGATAAATTGACCACCGGGGGTCAATTTCGACTGGAAAACAATTTCCTTATTTTTGCAAATCAATTTCTTACCGATTTTAAGAAAATTTTAAGTTCACCTGCTTTCATGTACATGAACTATTATCAACGTGCATGCTAACGCTTGACGTTAGTATCGCGACGCGTTACTATATTTATGATCAAGACATTCAAATCAAAGGAAACAGCAAGGATATTTAACAGAGAATATTCCCGAAAATTCCCACAATGTATTCAGGATTCTGCTTTTTACAAGATGAAAATAATAGATTCTATTACGCAAATTTCTGATTTAAAGATTCCCCCTTCTAACCATTTGGAAAAACTTAAAAGAGACAGAAAGGGCCAATATAGTATAAGAATTAACAAGCAATGGCGGATCTGCTTCATCTGGCAAAATAATCACGCTTACAACGTAGAAATCATTGATTACCATTAAAAATATGACAAAAAAAAAGATTCCACTAAAACATCCAGGTCAAATGCTCCAAGTGTATTTTTTAACGCCAATGCATATTACTCAATACAAGCTCGCAAAAGCTATAGGGGTTCCACAGATCCGTATAAGTGAAATAGTTAGAGGACTAAGGGCGATTAGTCCTGATACGGCTCTGCGGCTTGGTAAATATTTCAAAATGTCAGAGGGATTTTGGACTAACCTGCAAAGCAATTACGACTTAGACATCGCTAAAGATAAAGCGGAAAACCACAAGATTTATGTTTTAAAAGGCAACAACATCAAAATAGCCAATGGCATCGCACTAGCTTTAAAGAAAAAATTCACATGACTTATGATGGAAATCACACCTTCAATCAAAAGATAGCCTAATGTTAGCCAAAAAAAACAGGGCCATCTGCGGAACATTCGTTCCCTGGCATTGAATTTAGCACCGGCAGAATTTCCCGCTCCACTTCCTGCGCTCGCTCCAGCTGCATAAGCTTCATGCGCAATTCTTTCGCACCTTCGAAACCTTTTACATACCAACCTAGATGTTTGCGAATGTTCTGGAAATGAATATTTTGAAGGCCACTATTATTCAAATTTTCAAAATATTTTGAGTGCTCAATCGCAGCCTGCAGGCCTTCTTTCGCCGTTGGCTCACGTCCGGCAAAAAACCACGGATTGCCAAAAACCGCCCTCCCCACCAGCACCCCATCCACCCCATATTGTTTGATTTTTTCATGAGCGTCATCGAGCGATTTTACGTCTCCATTGCCAAGAAAACTCGTACCCAGCCCGCTCTCTTTTACCACTTTCGCAGCTTTGGCAATCGCCTCCCAATTTGCCACACCCATATAAAGCTGTTTCAATGTTCTGCCATGCATGGAAATATTAGCCGGCTCCACTTCGAGTAGGTGTTTTACCCATTCTTCAGCCACAACAGAGTCGTAGCCAATGCGGGTTTTCACGGAAACGGGAATTGGGAGCCTTAGCGACCCATGTTCCGTTCCATCTAGCGATTTCATTTTTTTCACCGCCGCAATCATATCTTCATGCACGCCAGCCTCCTCCAAACTAATACCCTCCGCCCAATCTTTCACGCCTTTTTTCGTCATGCGCACCAACTCCTTCGCTAATTCCGGCGTCTTGATCAGTGCCGCCCCCGAACCTTTCGCCGCGACTTTATTCACCGGACAGCCCATGTTGATATCAATGCCATCAAAGCCCATATCACTCAGCATCACCGCCGCTTTGTAATACGACTTCGGTTCCACGCCAAAAATCTGCGCCACCACCGGCCGCTCAATTTCACTGTAAATAAAAGCCGCCAGCCCACGCACATTGCCGCGCGCGAGACCTTCCACGTTGGTAAATTCGGTGATCACGACACAGGGTTTTTGTCCATCAACCCACGCGCCTGTAGCATTTTCAAATTTTTCGCCACTGTATTTACAAACCATATAGCGAAACGCCGCATCGGTCACCCCATCCATCGGCGCGAGCCCGATTATCGGTTTCTCTAAATTTCCCCAAAAGCCACGGAACACCATAGATAAAAGCTAAAAGCCACGGCAGTTTAGCAAAAATTTTGGCTTTATACTACCCCCTAATGGTTCTAGCTATACGATTTTAGAATTATTTTAACCGCGTAGGCGCTAGAGCGGAAAATTTTAAGTTTGAATGCTAAGCTGATTTATAATGAAAACAAATTCAACACCTCTAATCCGGTTCAATCCACAAAACTGGAAAATCTGCAAAAAAGCCGACCAGAATAATCCATAAGCACCGCCTGATCAAATAATGTAAAACTGCCCATTTGCATCCACCAAGGCTTTAAGATAGCATAAAATTACCATGTCCAAAATCTCTGAGAAATTCCAGCGTACCGGCGACAAAGAAAATTCCCAATTTTTCGAACAATATTTGCCAAAAATTTACGATCGTCGCGAAACTTCCGGCCTCGATGATTTATTTATCGGTATGCGCGCCATCGTCATTCAGGTGGATCACGGCGAATCGTTAAAATACCTCATGGAACTCTACCTCATGACACCTTACCGATTCTGCAAGGGCTATATTTCCGCCACTCATAAAATTACAATTCTTCAAGGAATAAAATTGGATTATCCTTTTCTCATCGTCCTCGAGCCTCTCACCAAGGATTACACGGATCAATTTACCGCTATCGACAGCCTTTATCCGCGTGCCGCCGAGAAGGCAAATGCTCGTTACGTCGGCGAAATTTATCAAAGTAAAAATGCCCGCGAGATAGCTGAAATCCTTTCTTCACAAGAGATCAGATTCCAAAATCCCCAGGCCATTAAAAATTCGTTTCTTTCGAACAAAAACTTCATTGTCACCGACCTTTCTTACTTCACAAACAATGCCATCATTTATACCAATTCTGACCTTCTGGATCTCGATGCCCTCACCTTAGGTAAGCCATTCACTTTTACCAAAGAAGAGCTCGCTGCGCTCGCTCAAGTAGACGCGCTTCATCACGAGTACGGCTTGGACAAGCTAGTTTTCGGCATCGATCATCTCGCCACCCGCGTGTTCGCCGGCGAGCGAGAAGATGCCATTCTCGAATTTCTCTGCCTGACTAATTATTATTTCTGGGGCGCCTACAACATCGAAGACAGCAATTCTTCCACCAATATTTGTCGCCACCCCGGCATCACTTACGAGCTGCATTCTCCGGCCAAAGTTTTCACCGCCAACAACACGCCGTTTTACGTGAAAACCATTGATAACCTCCCTTCACCAACCGAAGATTTCGTCCGCAACATGGGCAAACGCCTGCATCACATAGCCTACGAAGTTGAGGATGGCGAAAAAGACGGCACGAAAAATATTGATTATGTCGTGAGCAAACTCATCGAAGAAAACATTCCTTTCCTTGCCCAAATTATTGGCGAATGTAAAGACCTGCCGGATTTGAAACAGATTTTTTCCAAATCCTCACAGCATTCTTTACTCATAACCGAATACGTTCAGCGCTGCAAAGGCTTCGCCGGCTTCTTCACGAAAACCAACGTCGGTTATCTGACCAGAGCCGCCGGTGAAGATGAAAAACTAAAAAAAGCGGGAATTTTTGATTAGACTGATATTCATGCTACATTAAATCAAGACGCTTTTGCTAACACCCTCTTCTATGACCATCAAAAAAACTCTAAAAAAATTTGGCCTGGCACTTTTGATCACCGGCTTTTTGGCCGTGATAGCGCCCACCACCTTCGCTGAGAATTCCCCCGAATCCGCTAAACAGGATTGCAAAGAAGGACCTTGTGATCCTGGCAAGATGCTGGAAAGCCTGAATCAAGCCAAACAATTCATCGAAGCTCTAAAGAATTTGAAAATTGAAGACGATGCGATTACGGAAGCTATAAAAAAAACGGCAGCACTTATGATTCAAGCCGAAGATATTTTAAAAAATGAAGACAGAGACCTTCTGGAAGAAATACAAGTCACCACCGACGAACAAATGGCTTATATTTTTAAATACCTGGAATTGCATCCGGATTTAATGGAAAAACTTAAAGATCTGACACCACGCAATGACGATGATTTTTCTGATGGAAAAGTGATGAAGATGCCTCGCCAAAGATATTTGGAAGGCATTTTTGAAGAACGCCGCGATGAAAAGGAATTTTCCAATTACTTTGACCACATGCCCGTCCAGATGGAAGACAAAGTTTTCAGAAAAATAATGCGCGACGTTAACGCCGAATTGATGAAAGAATTGCCAAAATATCTCAAAGATGAGCAGGTAAACGAAATTGTGGGCAATATAATGGGCAGCATAGACGTTTTTGGTGAGGAATTTACCAATGAAATTTTGCGCAATCAGACGACGCTATTTAAAAATACTGATGATTTTGATCCCTCACGCACGCCATATCGCCCGGATAAAATAACCGAACTTTACAATCGCGCCAGAAATACCGTAATTCCCGATGGCTACACGGAATCCTTATCCGCGCTTTGGACAAAACTCCGAACGGTAATGGAATCAGGTTCCAATACTGGCAAATTTGACGCCGGGAGCCGCAAAGCCATAGACGCTGTATTACAGGAGCTGGAAACTGCCATTGATGATATGGATCGCGAGAACGTACTGGGAGAAAAGCCCGTGGAATTTTTTGACGTTTCTTTTAAAGAACATGCCTGGTATTGGAAACCGGTTATGGAAGCCAGACAAAGCGGCATAGTAAACGGTTACCGGGATGAAAAAGGTCCGACCGGTTATTTTGGTCCGGCGGACGATGTTACTTATGCTCAAGCCTTGAAAATGATCATGGAAGCATCCGGTCATCACCGCGAGCAGCAAGTAGATCGAAACTCGGGCGGCGACCAAATCTGGTACCTGGGTTATCTGGATGATTTAGACGCCCTCAATCTGCCCGAATTAAGCAGTAAAAGTTTTGAAAATTGGGACTCCCCTGCAACGCGCGAAGAAGTATTACTAATGATTAATCGTGTTTTCGCCATTCAACCCGTATCTTACAGTGAAGGCACTTTTACCGATGTAAGAAGCGGAGACGAAATTGCTGACGCCGCCATGGCTTCATATCTCGCCGGCATTTTCACCGGTGAAGGAGATACCGGTAAATTAAACGCCAACGGTAGAATTAACCGCGCCGGTTTTGCCAAAGTGATAAACGCCGCGGCGAAGTACCTCAACGGCAATAATCTTGTTGATAGACTTGATAATTTTGATGAAAAGGATGATTTTAAGCTCCAACCTGAAGAAGAAGCCTTAATTCCGGGCATTTAGCAGCAGCCCCGATGTTCCCAACATATGTCACTTATTCCAGCGATCTCAATTCAAAATCTCCACAAGGTTTATAAAAAAGGCGCTTACGCACTGCAGGACTTTAGCCTGGAAATAAATCAGGGTGAATTTTTTGCTCTCCTTGGCCCAAACGGCGGCGGCAAAAGCACACTGATAAATATTCTGGCCGGCCCGACTAAAAAAACTTCCGGCACTATTAAAATTTGCGGCCTCGACATCGATGCGCACCGTGAAGAAACCAAATACATGCTGGGCATCGTCCCTCAAGAAGTAAATTTCGACTCCTTTTTCACTGTCAATGAAGTGCTCGCACAATGTTCCGGCTATTACGGTATCAAAAATAACCAGGAGTACATCGACGAAATTCTGGAAAAGCTCAGCCTCCATGAGAAAAAATTTGCCAACACCCGTGCCCTTTCCGGTGGCATGAAGCGCCGCCTACTCATTGCCAAAGCGCTCGTCCATAAGCCAAAAGTTCTAGTTCTCGATGAGCCTACGGCCGGAGTGGACGTGGAATTGCGCCACAATCTTTGGACTTACATGCGCAATCTCAATGAAGACGGTCTAACAATCCTTCTCACCACTCACTATCTCGAAGAAGCTGAGAGTCTTTGCCGGCGTACGGCGATCATCGATAAAGGCCGACTCGCCGCCCTTGATGAAACCAAAAAGCTCATACGCTCGCTTGGCAATTACAAAGAAATGACCCTCAATTTCAAAGAAAAAATCGGCAAAATTCCCGTCCACCTGGAAGTTTTCCAGGTCAAAAAAATCAGCGACTACGACCTTTCTCTCACTTTTGAACCTAAAGATTTAAACAAAGTACTGCAGGCATTGAAAGATCTGAATCCCGCCGATATCGAGCTGCAAAGCCAGGATCTCGAAGACGTATTCATGAAACTTACGGGAGAACAGACGACGCATTAAAAATTTAAATACCTCCACGCATGGCCAATCACTACGGTACATTAACCCTCTTCAAGCGGGAAACCATGCGCTTTCTCAAAGTATACATGCAAACCATTTTTGCGCCGGTTGTAAATAATTTACTCTATTTTGCTGTTTTTGGCCTATCGCTGCATCGAGCCATTCCGGACATTCAGGGCATCACTTATCTGCAATTTATGGTTCCCGGCCTCGTCATTATGGGTCTGGTAAATAACGCATATCAAAATCCTTCCTCTTCCATAATTATCATGAAATATCAGGGAATTGTTAGTGACCTTATGAGCATCCCTCTCAAAAGATATGAGATTTTTATAGCTTTCATTGCTTCCGCCGTCATCAGATCTTTTATTGTTGGCGGTGTCACTTTGATTACCTCGCTTTTCTTCGTCAGCTTTCCCTATACTTCAATTCTAATTATTTTGATTTCTTCTCTGCTCGTCGCGCTCTTTTTCAGTTTCCTCGGGTTGTTTGTGGGCATCTGGGCTAAGGAATTCGATAATCAGGCCTTCATCCAAACTTTCATAATCATGCCACTCACCTTTCTTGGTGGTGTTTTCTACCCCATCACTTCCCTCCCCGGCACCATTGCCACTGTCGCCAAGTTCGATCCAATTGTTCACATGATAAATTTGCTTCGGTATGGCTTCACCGGCATTCAGGAAATTCCCATCAGCCTTAGCCTGATCGTCCTCACTTCACTGACCGTTTCCATGGGCATCATCTCTTACATTGCTCTCCGCACCGGCTGGAAATTGCAGAATTGAAGATTTTGAATGGTGGGCAGGGAAGGTTTCGAACCTTCGAAGGCGTAAGCCAGCAGATTTACAGTCTGCCCCGTTTGACCACTTTGGTACCTGCCCGTGTGTAGCCGCGACATCGATTATAGCTAAATCAGCCTTGTATGCAACCATAATTAGGTTAAAATAGAGCCGGTAAATTAATTCCCCAAATCCATGGAAACCAAAGTTATTCAAATTCTACCGGTGAAACAGTATGGTCGTTATACCGCAGTCCTTGGCTCTATTTTAGTGGCGGTCGGAGCTTTTTTACCTTGGGGAAAAGTTGACGATATAGTCACCACCGGACTTGATGGCGATGGAATGATTACCCTGGTTGCTACAATTGCAACTTTCTTCATGCTTTTTATTAAGAGAATTTCACTTTGGGCTTCAATGGCTGTGGGTCTGATTATTGTTGGCATAGGGGTTGCTCAGACTTTCTCAATCAGCCAAAAAATTGACGAAATTAAAAGCATTTTTGCCTCCAGTTTAATCGGTCCAAACATCACGGGGCGCATCGACTTTGGTGTATACCTGACAATAGTTGGTGCCTCTCTCATCATTTTCGGCACCCTGATTCAATTGATCAGGAATCGGAAAAAGTCCTAATTGGTAGGACTTAACCGTTTTTTTTTATATCTTCTGGGGTTGGAATATTAGATGAAATCTGATATAATGAAAGGATTTTTTGCTAAAAATAAAGATTACATGTTAAAGAATAAAAGATCGTTGGTTGCAATATTGATTATTTCAATGATTCTCCTTTCGAATTTCAGCACTGGATTTATTAATAATTTAAAGGTTGACATATTGGATCTTCTTGCAGGTAGAAGCGATAACGATTATTACAAATTTGTTTTAGAAAATGTAATCTACGAAAACGACTTTTCAAAATTGGAACGTGTAGGCAACGGTGTTTATATATTGAAAAGTGAAAACAGGTCCGAAGAAAATTCTTTAGCAACGGAAGAATTCAAGATTTTGGACACGAAAGCCGAATTTTTAAAAGAACGAAGCTTTCTCTTGGTAAGAAACATTTTTTCACAAAATATTAAAGTTGACAGTGTTGATCTGGATAATTTCAATCTTGAATACGGCACTGGTAAAATTTATCAAGAAACAGCAGCCTCAACCTCTAGCGTAGCAGCTACCAAAGCTGCACCTATTGAAGCTCCGGCACCAGCACCGGAGCTTCCCTCTGGCAAGATTTCTGAAGAAGCGGTAGATCCCTCTGCCTCCACAGAACCGGCACCTACCGACACGGTGGATTTACGGCCATCCTCAAATTCGAATATTTTGACTACTGTCGAAACGTTCACCCCTAAAACAGAAAAAGCCGAAAAAGCCACATCCGAGAAGGACACAGCAACCATTGAAAAGCCCGTCCCTGAAGCTGCCATTGAAGAAAAAGCCGAAAAAGCCACATCCGAGAAGGACACAGCAACCCCAGAACAAGCCGCTTCTGCAAAAGAATCAGTTTCCGAAGCCCCACCAGAAACCATCATTCAGCCCTCCGGCTCATCAATTCACTCAAGCCCCCAACTTGTAATTAAAGACACGAAAACTCGCCGCCGTCCACAATTTATCATCATCAACAATAACGAAATTATTGCCGGTTTCGTCATTGATCAGACTGAACTGGTTAGTTTCAACACCATTGTCATTAAGAACATAAGTTCAATAAATGATCAATTACTGGAATACGAGGAAATTGATTTGACCAATAGTCTACCTAAAGAAATCTACAATGAACCAGCCATCAATCCTGAAGTAACTGAAAATGACCTCGACTCGGAAGATCCAATTAGTTCTAAGGAAATTCAGGAGATTGAAGATATTAAAAACAGTAAGGAAACTGAAATAAATTTCAATGAAGATCGAAAAAAAATCATCACCGGATTCGTTATTGATAATTATGAAAAAGAGAAATACAAAGAATCTTTTAAGGAAATAGCTGAAAATATTTACTATTTTGACGAAAAATTATTAGGCAAATCATCGGGAGAGACACTTCCGAAAAAGAATGAACAGGAGTTTTTTATTTATGAGCAGCAGGAGGAATTCATTGCGGAAAAAGAAATTTATTTTGTCAACACGGTTTTCTCACAAAAGATAAATTATAATGAGCTGAAAATGGATTCATTTATCCTGACAGATTCAGAAGATCAAGTGCAAAAACCAAAGCTGATATTTGCCTCAGATTATGAAGCTATATTTATTTTTGCAACGGATCATTCGCTAAATGGTAAATTGGTCAAAATGAACAGCATTAACAGTAGAAAGGATGAAGCCATGACTCTTGATGGTTTTCATAGTCTGGCTAAAGTTGATGATGCGGAGTCATATTTGCAGGTCAAAAACGATGTCGAAAGAAAATACTCAGCATACATAGACAAGGATATAGTATTTAAAACTTCGAAAATATCTTTTGGTAAATTTCACAGTGCCACTGAATCAGATTCCACCATTGCCCTGGAAATAGGTAATACCAAAAAACTTGACACAAAATGTACCATTCTGGTTTTTGGCAATGATCTTCGGCAGAAAAATGGAACGGATAAAATGCCCATTAGTGGACTCAGTTTGATTTCTCAGTCCGCCGGAGATTTACCAATAAATATAGAAATTGTGGAAAAAATGGAAAAAGAGAAAGAAAAGAAATTTCTTGGGTTTGTATATTTTAAAGACTTAGAAACCATAAAAAATAATAAAATTTTGTATCTTCAACTCTCGGCACCTGAAGGGCTGTCAACCGGCGCTTACCAGTCAACGCTTTCGGTAGAATTATTTTGCCCGGAAGCTTAAACATAAACATCATGGCAGACCATCTACGGCTGTCCATGTCAATGTAGATGTATAACTTCCAAACTCCGAACTCTGAGGCACCAATAATTGAGCCATATCAAAACGAATATGACCTACATTCAAACAACTAACTGTTGATCTGACAATTTCCTGATCTGTAGTCGATCCACTCAGGCTATAATTTTGACCGCTATCCGTAAAATTGCTATGAAAAGTAAAAGTGTCCACGGTTGCCGAACCGCAGCTATTTGGAAGAATACTCAGATTTTTTGTCGGATCATCATATCCCTTCGTTAAAGTCGATGCCGTGGTGCCATCATGTTTGGCAAAAATTTTGAAATTACCGGCACCTATTGGACCCTGGGTCTGGGATGAGCCGGTATAATTGAAATTGGTCAATCTCCATTTTATATGGAATCCACTTGTAGCAGTATCGTCTATATAATCAAAATAATCTTGTTGGCTGTTACTAAACCAGGTTCGTGTAATATCCTGCGAGATTGGTAGATTGATTTTAGAAAAAGTTATGCCTGTTCCCCATTTGCCATTCTTTACCAGGGTTAATCCCCCCTGAACGTAGCTTGTAATCTGAATATCCGCTGCAAAAACGCTATTTCCATAACTAACGAAAAGCGCCAAAATAGCTGAGAAAAGAGAGAAGTATAGATTTTTTTTCTGTCTTTTTCTTATTTGCATTAAATTTATTAGAAACCGCCGCGTATAATATCAATTATTGGCAAATGTTACAATTGCCCCAACAATCGATATTTTGACTTTCTCAAACAGGTATGAGCTAATATTCTCAAGGGTTAAAAAAATACATGGATTTACCAAAAAAAAAGAGTCTATACGCTCTCTTTGTGCTACTTATGGTTTTATTTTGTTTTTACCTAAACAAAGCCTACGGTAACGAATTAAATAGAGTGATTAATGAGATGATTCCATCTTTACCAAATCGAAATTTTACCTTTTTCAGTGGAGATAAAAATGTCACTGACAATATAAATTTTCCTACTGCAATATCTTTGGAACTTAAACCTGGAGACACATTCTACGGTACTTTTATAGCGAAAAACCACGAAAGTGACACCAAGACTTTTAATTTATTAGTTGACCCATTCTCAAAAATGCCTGCACAACCGGAATTGAAATTTCTTCACAATCAAAACTTCAATTTGCAGAAAGAAGCTGTAGAAATAATCAAATATGCCATTGGCATTCCTGAAAACTTAAAAGAAGGCCGATATAAGACGGTAGCTTCACTTATTTTAGAAAAATCAAGTGCTGATAAGGATGAAAATGATTCTATGAAACTGCGGCCTGCTATTGGCATAAGCATAAAAATAAACGTATCCGGAAAACCCAATTATCGTCAATACTCTCCCCTTATTACTAAGGAACCATATGAAATAGCTGGGAAAAGGATGATAGCTGAAGTCATAAGGATGGTCAGTGTTTTACTGGCAATTTCAAGCTTGTTTTTTCTTCTAAGGCATTTTAGGCACTAAACGAGTATTGAAAAAAAAATCCAATCAAGCTAGATTGTTGACAATCTTAAACAACAATTATGCAAGAACAACAACAGAAAGAACAACAACAGAATAGTAATCAAGGACCTGTTGAGGGCAATACCGCTAAGCCAGCCGCCATAGCCACCACTCAAGATGCAGTTACAACAAGTCCAAAGGCTGGAAGAGCGGCCCTTTTTTTTAAAGTTTGGATATTACCTTTGATAATTATCAGTATCCCCGTTTCGCTGTTTTTTATATCAAAATACATTATATTCGTGGACAAATCTGCTTATGAAAAAGTGGATAATTTATTCAAAAATAAGGTTGAATTTGTAGATAAAAAAGAAAAAAGTAAGGAAACGACACTTGAAGAAGTCTCCACACCTGAAGAAGAGGCAAAAGCAAAAAGTACAGATCCTGTAACTGAAGAAAAGTCCACGCTTGAAGATGAATTAAAAACGGATATTACCGAAAAGAAAATATCCAGATAGCATTTTTAAAATAGCCGATACCAAGCCGCTTGACAAGAAAAAAGGTTGTGATATAGTGTTCACTTCCTAACCCACGCAAAGTATGAAAACTTTCAAGGCTATCTTGTCATCACTTCTTACGTTTTCCCTCCTTTTCACCAATGCAGCTTTTGCCGATACACCTGCGTTCACCCTCAACTTTAATGAGCTGAAAAACACTTCGGGACAAAAATATTGGTTTGAAATGAAGCCCGGCAGTACATCGGAGGATACTTTCATTGTAAGCAACCTTTCGGAAGACAAAACGATCACCTTGACACCGAACATTATGATAGCCGACGATTATGGGCCTTCCATCCCAAGTGAATGGCTCAATATTCCTTTTGATGAGATAGAATTACAACCTTTGGAGTCAAAAATAGTTCCATTTTCAGTTGAAATTCCATCAAATGCCACTCCCGGTCAATATGGTGACATATTAGCTGTAACACTTACGAAATACTCTGGTCAAAATACTGGTGGATCCATAAATATAAAAATTGGAATTGGCAAATTCATAGTAATAAAAGTTCTTCCACCTGAAGTACCCACAATCCCAAATTTCAATATTGCCGGAGATGATTGGCACTTTGCCTTAAATGAAAAAGAGATTGCAACTGATGTTCTCAAAATTAGTAATATTTCACCGGATCAAAAAGCAATATTCAAAATATCGACTTCCAAAGCAATCGTTAACGATTTCCCTTCCCCTTATTTAGAAATACCAAAGGAGTGGCTTTTAATCGATACTTCCAATGTGGAAATTCCGGCTAATTCTTCAAAGGAAATCAATTTCACTTTGAACATACCGGAAAATGCCAATCCCGGTTATTATATTTCACAATTATCGGTAGAACCGCTTGGTTTTGATAGTGCCACGGCAAAGTCCAAAAAAATATTTTTGCAAATCATTACCCCTCCAACTCCACCGGAAATTACAATACAGGGACCCGAATGGGATTTCGAGCTTGAACCAAATGGAAAAAAAGAAGAGAGCATCATATTGACGAACCCCAATTTGGAGAAAAATGCAGAAATTGAGATTTTTTTAGAAAGCACTACTGGCCAGCCGATACCCAAGGAGTGGATAAGCTTCCAGGACAATAATTTCTTCATGGCGGCAAAGGAAGTGAAAACCGTCAAATTTAAGCTTGAAATACCCGGAACCGCTCAGGAAGGTGAATATAAATCGAAAATCACAGTCAAAGTGAAAAATTACAAGGAAATCTTTAAAACCTCACAAAACATTACCATAAAAGTAAAAATTCCGGCCCCTATAAAGACAGATGCGGACCCTAAGCTGCTTGCCCAGTTGAAAAAATGTTTAAACCCGAAATACAAATACGGCAAAGAGTGTGCTGTAAAAAAGAAGGATGACCAAACGGATTATCTTAAAAAACAGCTGAGTAGAAGATTTTATACAATTGATAAGCAGATTGTCCCTCCTTCAAGAAAATAACAGGTTGAATCCACTATAAACTCACGAATTCTGGCAATTTGTGAGTTTTTCTCCTTGATTTGATTGAGCTTTGGCCATTTTTTTGCTATAATGGAGGGAAATAAAAATAATGATTCCGATGAGAAAAATAATGAAGGCAAAAAAATACATTTTCAGGCTCTGCCTTTTTCTGCTAATTTACCTTATCTTCAACTATTTCTATCCGCAGCTTACGCAGTTTTTTCATACCTACAAATTCAAGCTTAATGATGACATTTTAATTTATATTTTGCCCTTTCTTTTGCTTTTAATGGTCATTTTTAGAATTGATGAGATTACCAGCATTTCAAAAGAAAAAGAGAGTTTTAAATGGAGAGTTTTGATTTTTGCCTGTTCCCTTACTGTTTTTTCAATTCCTTTCATAAAGTTCTTTGTTAATTCTTCCACGCAGGGGAGCATTACCACATACCCTTTTATAATTGTTGTTTACTATGCTCAGATTCTATTTGCCAATTTGCTTTTGTTTATATCTATTTTTGGTCTAAAATTCATCAGGAAATTAAAAATGGAAATATTTTTCGTGTTTTTTACTGTCATATTGTATATGGGAGCACAATTTTTGATTGAGCATAATTGGAAATTTTTCTCCGGTATCATTTTTTCCGTTTTAAAATATATTTTAACATTAACAGGCAGCCCGGCTACAGTGATTGCGGGTGATCTAAGTATGAGTTTAAACGGATTTAAAATTTTCATTGGTCCTCCCTGCGCCGGTATTTACTCTATGGCCACCTTCATATTTTTTTTCATATTTGCAATTTTACTTGTGGCGAAAAAAAAGAAGATCAATTTCAACAAGGCATTTCTTGCCTCGTTGGTTGGATTGTTAATAATTTTCTTTTTAAACATAGCAAGAATATTAACCATATTTCTGGTTGGAGCTTATTGGTCGCAAGCTTTGGCCATTAACTTGTTTCATGAGTATTTGAGTGGATTTTTTTTATTGGTTGTTTTTGTGTTTTTTTTGTATAAAATTCTACCTCATCTGATAGATAAAAAAAATAATTTACTTTGATGAAATTACTAAGAAAATCTTCGCTGATATTCTCATTACTTCTTTTGCCTCAGATAGTTGCATTTGCCCAATCAACCCCCTCGTTTAGCGTTTCATCCGGTGATATTGAAGCTCTTTCATACATTACAGATGATAATGTGTCGATTACTTCCACGCTGTACTTGCGTAATAATGATAGCACAAGGACTTTGACTTTAGTTTTTAGCAGTGAAATAGAAGGTAAAATTGGGTGGATAACTTTTTCAAAGGCTCAAGTAGTTTTGAGCCCCGGTCAGTCTGATACGGTAAATTTTACAATTGCCATTCCGGACAATGTTTGCCAAGGAAACTACACAGGCACTGTATTTGCTTATCTTTATAACTATGATGGCTCAAGCAATCCGAGTGGTATGACAATACGACTTGGAATAGGACGAAAACTGACATTTAAGATTGAAAGTGGGAAAACATGTAATACACCCGAAAACCTTCCGGGCTTGAGCGTTTCGGACGGTTCACCAAATTCAGGCTTATCTGTTACGATAAATGTAAATTCAAGAGCTGTTTTCTATGATCTGGGTGGAGACGGAAATTACGAACCTGCATCTGGAGACTATTTAATTACCAATGGTGTGGTGAATTTATATAATATGAATAACAATCTACTTAAAACTACCAATTTGGCCCAAAGTGGAGGATTTTATGAAGTTCCGAGTACCACTTTAAATTCTGCTCAAAACCTGTATATGACAGTCATAACCAATACATTGGTCAATGGAGTTGCTGACAAAAGCAAGAAGGAAAATATCTTTGTAGATCGTATAGGAAATTCTTCTTACTTGAACAATGTTTTTCAGCTACCAAATGTGAGCAATTATACTCAAATAAAGAATGGTATTGATATAAGATCAAGAAACACAGACAGGCAGGGACTATGGGAAAGTGGCAATTTAAGTATTGGACCAGATGATAAAGATCAGATAATTTCGCCGGAGCGCTGGGATAAATTGGTCGCCAACACCGCTTTTAAGTACGCAGATCTAGATCACGATGGCAGAGTTGATCCCGATGACAAGGATCAAGTCATTTCACCGGTTTATTGGGATTTTCCGAACTGAGGTCTTAGATCATAGATAGACTCAAAGGTAATTGTTTCTCCTATTTTATAGTTTTTTATCGGCGGATTTGATTGAAGTAAATCTTCCGGCATGGTTGTTATCAGAAAATCATAGTCTTTCAGGTTTGCTTCAAAAGATTTTATATCAAGCTCATTGTTCGTGAACATCTTTAGTTTCATGTAAGTTCTTGAATTAATTTCTCCCTGCAGCAAGAATAGTATCTTATATTTACTGTTTTGAAAAAACTTCCAGTCCGGATAGTTGTATTCAAATGCGCTCCTTTCATATGTTGTTTTCATTGTTGCTCCGGAGCTCACCAAGATCAGGATGGCTATAGAGATCATGAGTATTTCTCTTTTTTTCCTTAAGAAAAGTATCAATATCACTATAATAGTCGGAACAAATAGTTTTGATAAAAAGAAACCGCTGAAAGATCCATAGTTTGAGATGTCATAGTAACCCTGGGTACTGATATTGACTGATATGTTCCCGTATTGGTGTTTAAAAAACAACAGGGATACAAGTAGCAATCCGAGAACCAGAATGGGTTTTTTAAAAGAACGTAATTTCTCTTTTTGAATAAAGATAGTCGCAAATATCATTATGAAACTTATAGAGGTATTCACGTATCTCGTAAGCAAATCGAGGTTTTTTCCTTGAAGGAAGTATCCATACATATGCTGCGTACTGACAATGAAGTTGAGGCCGATGAAGGATATGATAAACCATTTTATTTTCCCCAGTTTTTTCACATTGTTTGCAAAAATTACTATCGGAATCAGATATGTTGACAGAGTGAAACTGTTAATTTGATTTTTTATGGCAAAAATAAGTTTTTGCAGATTTTCGTGATCTGTTAAGCTTTGTATTTTCCAAATAATGCCAGTCGGAATATTTGGAAAAAAAGTAATGAAGACTAAAGACGTCACTATTAATCCAAGTGTTATCAAGAGTAGTGGAATTTTTTTATTTTTTGATATTGCAAATTCGTTAACGCCAAAAGCCAGTAATGTTATAAAGCCAAAAGGTCTGGATAGGCTTGCCAGCACTGCCAACAATAGAGCGGACAATTTTGATTTAAAATAAACATCCAGAAACCATACATTAAGGACCAGGAAAAGTAGATCCGGTTTTACAATTGTTTCGTGCGCCTGTATTTCCGGAATAAATACTATAAATAACGTACTGATAATAATAACAGAAATTTTGTTAAAGAATCTCTTGAAGATACTTGATAAAGGAAATACTAAAGATGCGCCTAAAAGTGCATTAAATATTAATATTGCGTGATATGCACTTTTTCCCTTTAAAAACCAATAAATTGGAGAAATCAGTGTCAGGTAAAGAGGCATTATTCCACCTGCCGGGAGAGTGGAAGCCTTCTCGCAGTTCACATATTCTAAATGTTGCCCCAGGTGTTGTGCCTGAAGTATTTCACAGGCTTCGTCAGGATATAACTCAGGTCCCTGAACATTAATGGTTAAAAAAATTTTTATAGCCAGAACCGCGATAAATAGTAACAAAATTTTTCTTCTCATAGACATGGAATATAGGATTAAATAATGGAGATGGTTACATCACTTCGCCCTTGACTTTTCTGGAAACCCACGGTATACTGTTACTAGTTAGTTTGTAAAAATCCTATTTCCTGCAGGCCTAGGATGAATAAACTTTCAACAAACAATATATCATAACAAAAAAAAACATGAAAAAGAAATTTCTGGCCGCTGCACTTATGTGCGCAATTATGTCGGTATCATTGATGCCCTCAGCTTTTGCTACAGAAGGCGCTGCTCAAATTAACGTTACCGGTGCCACTGCTACTTTCATTGCAGCTGGCGGCTATGCAAATGGAGTTACATTCAATACTACCGTTGCTGACGTTACCGAATTGAGTGCTAAATCATCTCCCTCCACTACCATAAACGGTGGAACTTCATTGGTAAACTCCGCTGATTACTTTCAAATTGTTGCAGGTGATAACTCCCAAGCTTGGGTTATTAAAGCAGCGGGTGCTAGTTGGACCGATGCATCTATTGCTGGTGGTACAGCCTATACACTTTCTACGACAGCCGGTTCGGCACAAACAAATAAAGTAGCCGTAAGATTGGACAAGACCACGGCAAGTGGCAATAACAGGTCAGTAACTATTACATCCACAACCGCTATAACTGGCAAGACTTGCAGTGTTACGTCTACTGACGTTTCTCAGACATCAAGAACTTTAACAACCACTCTCTCAACTGTAGAAGCTTTCTCTACAACAAATAGCGACGGTTGTGCAAGTTACACCTTACGATATTATCAGCCTATTGATGTAACTCCACGTACGGGCGGATGGGGCGCTCAGAGTGACCCTACATCTACAATTAGCTTCACTCTTGTTTAAAGTCTCGGTATAAACTAATAATAATAAAGAAAACCATTGACAAAAATCAATGGTTTTCTTTTAAAAAAAGATTATAATAACTCAGATTATTTTTATAGTTTAATTTATCCAAAATGAATGACCTAAGGAAAAAGATATTTTTATTTCTATTTGCAGGGATAATCGTAATGTTCAGCATGATAGTATTAGATCTTGATAGCTTGAATACTTCGGTAATTGATGCGGGTGATCAAAACGCAGAACATAGTAAAGAGAGGTTAAGTACGCCACAATATGGCTTCAGGACAGGTTACAATGCTGAAAACACTGTTGGTGATGGAAGATCTTACGATTTTGGTTTGATAAAGGCCGGCACCCTTCTAGAGGGCAAGGCGGAACTAAATTTAGTTGATAAAGTAGCCTCTACTTTTTTTATTAATCTGGTGGCAGCTTCCAGTTTTGAAGGAAGTGATTTAGTGCGAAGCTGGGTACGTCTTCCAGGAGGCAATTCCATAAGGCTTGATGCCGGCTCTGGTCCTGAAGGCATGGCAAAGAATGTGGATTTTCAGATACAGGTTCCTAAAGATCTTTTACCCGGTGATTATTCTTTAATGCTTCAAGCGGCGTTGGATGATTACGAGGGAAAGAAGGCGGCTACAGGTGCGGTCACCATTAAACTTGGAGTCGGATTCTTATTGCGTTTTGCTATTGCCGGGGAAAGAATTTATGACATGGAATTTAAAGGTTTTTCTTACGATGGGAAACTTTTAGACGATGTTGGGAACTTGGATATTTCCATAGGTTATAATAATAACGGTAACACAATTTTAAGACCGCATTATAAAGTTAACATCAACTCTATAGGCGGAATATCCCAGGAAGCCATTGCGGAAATAAAACCTTGCGATCCGGGAGAGATTTGCAACGCACATATAGTGATTAAAGAGATTAAAGGCTTAAACCAATTTGATAAGGTAGATGTTAAGGGAGATTTGAGTTACATAAATCCTGACACGGGAGCTAATGTAATTTTTGCAACTTTTAATTTTACTCATTACATCATCCCATGGTTTTACATGACAATGGGACCGGCAATTTTCGCCATTTTAGTGATTTTAATATTTATTTTCAGAGGAAGGAAGCTTTACCTGAAGGCAGATTGCTACGAATATAAGGTACAGGACGGAGATACCCTGGAAAACATTTCTAAAAACTTGACCGCAGATCCTAAAAAGATTATCTTAGCCAACGATTTGAAGACACCGTTCTTTCTTACTGTAGGCTCTACAATTTTAATACCTAATGTTAAAAATGCCAAAAGTTTCAAATAATTTTGGGGTATGGAAACCTTTCATTATATTTTCATTAATTTTCTGGTTAATTGCGTCAGTTTATCTTTTTCTTTTTTACAACTGGGAACAAGCCAGACTTTATGGCGCCATCATTGCCGATTCCGAATATGGTTATGGTATTATACATGCACAAAAAATTTTCACTTCTGATGATGGGGCAAAATTCAGTAGAAACGATCTGGCTATTTCCATGAAACCCGGTGATTCTTTCACGGGTAAACTTGCTGTTAAAAATAATGATAACACCTATGATTTCGAGATGTTAACAGAAGATTTTGAAGAACAGGTTAATAATGGAGAACCACAAAAATCTAAGTTTCAACCAATTATTCAATTTAAGCCAAGAAAATTTTTATTAGACAAAGATAAATTCAAATTTATTGAATATACCCTGTCAATACCCAAGGATTTTCCTTTGGGTAGCTACCAGGGCGTATTAAAAACTTATCCTCCGGATAAATTTAGAAATCTAAAGGACCCCAAAAGCGGAGTAACTATTTTGTTAATGGTTGGAGTTAAAGTTAGTTTGGAGGTATCTGAAAATCCAAAAACATATAAATATGTTGACTACATTAGTGATCCAATCCAAGTTACCAAAATTAATGTGTTCAATAGATTCAGGATTATTTTGATATTGTTTTTTGTCTCACTCTCTTTAACCTTCATTCTTCATGCTCGTAGATTTTCTAATTAAATTTAATATTTAACATATTTCCTATGAAAAAAGTTATTTCTCTTAGTCTGATGTCAATGTTTCTGATCTTATCATCAGTGGCAAGTGTTTTTGCGGCAGAGGGGCCTTTAACACCAGCATTTGGCTTCGCAAAAGCTGATCAGTCCTATAGCAGATCCATAGAAGCAGATATCTCACCGGGATCTGTTTCTACGGTTGAATTGGATGCTTCCAATTTTGACGATATCAGAAATATCACGCTTGGTTTTAATACGACTGGATCACAAACAGATAATGTGAATTCATTACCCACTCCATCTGAATGGTTTATTTTCAGCCCGCAAGATTTAATTCTACCAGCTAATAATACTCAAAAAGTTCAGGTAAAGATAATGGTACCGGATAACACTAAGCCGGGATTGTATGAGGGTATAATACAGGCTGTTTTAAAAGGTTACGATAATGCGCCAGAGACTAAAGGAGCCGTTAAAATTAATACAGGTATTGGTGTCACCGTTAATTTAAATGTGAAAGAAATTAATAAAAAAGCTAGTGAGCCTTCACAGTCAGAGAACCCTGTTTCAGGTTCCAGTGCTGATTCATCAACTTCTATCTATATTTATTTAGCAATTGCCGCCTTGGTTGTCTTGCTTCTAGTCTATTTTGTAAAGTCCGAAACAAACAAAAAGAAGTAAAACAAACGTAAAATACCATTAAATAAAAAACCTCCCATTCGGGAGGTTTTTTTTAAATTACTCTGCCTTGATCTTCCTCTTATGCTTATTTACTGGACTCAAAGCTTAACTCCCTCCTCCTTAAACCCTAATATGTACTTGCCTGAGCGTATTTCCGCCGCCGCAAAATTAAGCTCGGAAACACTCACGTCCGGCACGAAATTCAGCTCATACAGCTTTGTGTCATGCGCCTTTTGATCAAAATTCAAATCTAGCAGAGTGATATTGATACTTGTAGACTTTTTATCCTTCGGTCCCGGCCCATAAGAGGAAACAGAGACTTTATTGTCACTGGGAAATAAGGAACCATTCGCCGCCGCGACATTACCGCTTAAAACATTAACATGTTTTCCCAATCTGATTTCTTCATGAAAATCATTTAAAACAACACCTTCCGGAATATTGGACAAACCTTTCAGGCTGGCAACAACGGTTACGCTGCGATCTTTATTTAATTTCACGCTCCTGCTAACCCTCACCTCATTTTCAGCCGCAATTATTTCCTCGGTTTTCCGGATAGTTTGGGGAATAGGATTGATGACTTTTTGTTGCGCGGAATTTAGTGGTGTTGATTCAACAGTATGATCTTCAAACTTGAAATTGTAAAAAAAATAAAAAATACCAAAAACAAGGACTAAAATCACTATTAAGGCCAAAGTCATAAAATCTATTTTTTCATTTAATCTTTCTTCCATCATTTATTTTAAAGTTGCCGCGCTTTTAGATAGACTTGCCGGATAATTATACAAAGAGGTATGCAGCATATCAGGCATTAAAATGGGATAACTTTCATCCCTGCCAATTGCATTCCTGTAAATATGTACGGCATCCCAAACATTCAGGCTGCCATCACCTACCATGTACGAATACATTTGTGAGTTCGCGGTAATATCCACTTGTGCTCCAAATACATCCCCAAACTTGGTAACAACCTGAAAAGCACTAAAATTAGGAACGTTGGTGCCATCAATTGTTTTAGCGACATCCGCGGCAACAATATAGAAAATCTCCTGGGCGATCGAAGTGCTTACATAATAGACATCGTCACTTACAACGGTTGCAGTGCCATTATTATCAAAAGAATCGACATTTGTACCGGTTAAGCTCATGTAAGGTGTATTACCTGCCTGAAAAAGGGTTAGAGAGCTAAGATAACGACCGCTATTCACCAGCGTACGCAGGGCGGCATAAAATTCACTATCGGAAACATTACCATCCACATTGGTATCCAGACTCAAATGCCTCGTACCATTACTGTTTAATATATTCTTGGCAACAAGATAGCTTTTTGTCCAGAGGTAGTAATTACCAATAGCTCCATTGTCCGAGCTGGCCAGGAAAGATATTTGAGCAATTACATCAGATCTAGTATTACTATCGCTTATAAACGTCATAATAGCCTTTGAAATCTGTGTGGGTGCCACGTTGTCCGCTGACGTAGAAAAATAAAAAGTCTTGATATTGGAAGATCCTTGGTCATCGGTAGCGATATATTCAAGTTTGTAATAGCTGGAAAAGGACAGAGCTTCGGACAAGGAAAGGGTGTAAGCAAAGCTCATGTTACTGCCGATTCTGTCGAAAGTAACAGTCTTCGTGGGAGATGAAGGATAATTCCAGGAGCCATCATCCAGCCTTTTATAAAATTTTGCCACACGCTGAATTGAGGCATCGGTACTGTCGGTAACACTATAGGTGAATGCTGCGACTGTTGAAACATTGGTTAATAAAGTTGTAGGCACCTGCATGCTTGCGATGGGCTTGGTAATACTTCCGGAAATATCCACACCGTCAATTTTAGTATTGGAAATTGAAGGTGCGGCATTTGCTAATACGGTATAAGAAGAACCGAAGGTTCCTTTTCTTGCGGCGTTAACATAGATTGCCGTATCGGTATCAAAAGCCAGTGTACCCCCCGCTCCGCTCGGAAGATTTTTATCGGCAATCAGTGTAGCGAAATTCAAAGCTGCATAGGAACCGGTATTCACCGGATTGGAACTGGCTAAGTCATAGCCTTTATCGCCGCTTGCCGTGGTAAATGGGGTTTCTGTCCCGAGAACTGATTGACCGCTTAATGGAAAAGTAACCGGATCACCGGAACCGACTATATTGAAAAAACTGGCCGCCGTATCAACTATATCAAAAATAAGATGATTGATGGCGGCTCCATCGGTATTTACAATCAGTTTAACTTCATTTTCGCCCGTTTTACCATTAAGAGGGGCAAAACTGAACAGGGCATTGTCTCCACTAGCTGCAAACGTTGGGCTGGAGGGGTAGAATATGCCCAGAAGAAAAATGAAAAAATAAGAAAAAAACTTTTTAAGAAATTTCATACTGATTTTCATAGGATTAATGGGGGAAATCCCAGTACAGCTCCTATTCTACCATCGTAATCCAAATCGGCATACTTGAAATCACCCTACCTGCACTGCACCTCACTCTTACAATCCAGATTTGTTAGCATCAGCGCGGATTGTCCGCGAGTTAGGAGATCGTTTGGTCCGAAGTTTCCATTTTTATATCCCTGAATTACTGCCATGTTATAAGCGGTTTCTATAACGGCGGAATACCAGGCGCTAACCGCTACATCGGGAAATATTTTAGATTTTCCATCACGCAGGTCTATCTTCGCCGCATAAAGTAATATTTTCAAAGCCTCGGCTCTGCTAATATTTTTATTCGGTTTAAATTCACCATCATTATACCCATCCACAATACCGTTAAATTTGGCAATGAAAATATAAGGAGCATACCATTCCTCAATCTTGACATCCTTAAAAGGTTTATACGGAGCCTTTTCTACAAGCTCACAGCTCAAAGTTTTCATTACCATTTTTAGGTATTCCGCCCTGGTTACCTTTTGATCGGGTTTGAATTGATTTTTTCCATAACCTTTAACAATTTGCCTTTGATACAGCACGGATATTGCTTCTTCCGCATAATGTTTTTCTATATCGGTAAAATCGGATATCTTTGTGTCATATTCAATATTGTGACACATAAATCCGGCATCTTCTTCAGGAATTTTTTCGGTTAATAATTCCTTGGCTGGCTCCTTGATGGCATCTTCAAAAATAGCGAATTTAGTCATATGTTTTACCTTGAAATCGCACATGACGACTTCGTCGACAACATTTAAATTACAGGGGGATTCATAGTTCCATGTTCCGGTTTTTTCCTCCAAGGAATAGGAGGAGAATTTGCTGTCGGAGTTCAATTTTACATTGCTTCTCAATGGTAAAAAGACACTTACTTCCGTATTGAAGGCAACTTTTTTATCCGCTCCCACTCCTACTTCAAAAATATCACTCACGAAACTTTTCTCCACCGGAGGAGGAGTATTCTGAATTGAAGTCACAATTGTTGGAGGAATAAAAGTAATCTTGTCCAATTTTTTACCATTCACATCTTTTACCTCCAGATTAACTCCGTCATCTATGCAGTAAAAAGACTTGGAACTTTCATCCTGCATTAGCACGATATCCTTAATTCCGGTATTTTTAGATATAAACTGTTCACTATTAATATTTTTATCCTGCATCAAAGTTTCATTGAGGGTAATGAATGATTTGATTAAATTTTGAAATTCATTTTGAGATTTAGACCGTTCCTTAATTGTAAATTTTAAAGATTCATTGAGTGGTCTATAAGGAAGAATTGGGGCATAAGGCTGAGTCATTTTGCTAGGATCGACGTAATTTGGAGGCATGGTAGTGCCATTGTAAGGCTGAGTCATTTTGTTAGGATCGACGTAATTTGGAGGCATGGTAGCGCCGTTGTAAGGCTGAGTCATTTTGTTAGGATCGACGTAATTTGGAGGCATGGTGGTGCCATTGTAAGGCTGAGTCATTGTACCGGTGTAAGGAGCCGGATAAGTGG
>CAYZOB010000073.1:0-19346 GCA_964480115.1 uncultured Candidatus Peribacteria bacterium | reverse complement strand
ACTTCCAAACACATCCCTACGCAAATTCCCACTCAAAACAAACGCAAAAATCCGCGCACGGGAAAGCATTTCCGAGCTGATTTTCACAAGAATTTCTCATCAAGTCAAAATGGGAAAGTAAGGCGGTCGTACATGGAGTGCCACTACATGTACCTCTCCCCACAAATCCCACCCACATCAAAAGCGCAAAACCCGTTCCCTGGAACGTACTACCGGGCACATCCCACCAGCACCAAAAGCGCAAATCCCCATTCCCGAAAATGTTCCCCAAAAGTACTTTTGATAAAAATGATTAGGAGATGAATGATAGATAGGGTTGCATGCGCTTATTCGGATAAACTATAATTGGCGCGAATTTCCACGGGCAAGTGGTGAAATGGTAGACACGCAGTGTTCAGAACGCTGTGGGAGCAATCCTGTGAGGGTTCAAGTCCCTCCTTGCCCACCAGGATCTGTACCCCAAAAAGTAGACACGGTACGGGCTTTTGTTTTGGTTCTGTTTTCCTTGATCAATTTGCTTAAAATGGCATAACCCTTGTTGTTCAGGTGTATTTTGCCACCATATTGAGGATTAATATGTTTACCGTCGAGTGTGGTAGTCCTATGATTTTTCGGCAGACTCCTGGATCATTCCGTAGATAATGTCATAACCACCCGGGGTGAAATGCTTTTCTTCGGTGGTTTCTGTAGCTTCCCTGGCAAAATCTATGTAGTGGTCGGTTTTTCTTATTTCTTTATTCAATGCTCTTGTTTCTTCATTGAATTCCTGGACGGTACCGATTTTCACGTTGCTAATGCCTTTTCCCTTTAGAAAGCTGACAATTTGTTCATATCCATTCATGGCGTTGCTTGGTGAATTTGCTCCCAGCCCCATTAAAATAACCTGTTTTGGCTTTTCAAGTTTGGCTATTTGCGGCCAATATGTTTGCAGGCGTGCAAAAAACGTGTCCGTACTATCTCCGGTAACTCCAAAGATTCCAATATCCTTTTTATCTTTAAATTGTTGTTGCAAAACACTACTGCTGCCAAAAAGCCAGGTTGCTTGACCATTTCCAAGATCCAAACGCCCTTTGCCATTGTAATTATCCTTATTGTCATTAATGGCGATGGAAACTTTATTTGCCGCGAGATAAGCGATTCTTTTACATAAATTCATTACCGATGGTCGAATTGGGATTTCACCACGTTCGATTGTTTTTAAAAATGTTTTGGCTCCACCTACGCCTTCGTGGTGTGCCAGATAATAAAGAATAGCTTGTTCTTTAAAAGATTTTCGTGAAAATCCTGGAAATGCTTCTTTTGTTTTGTTCATCAACCAGGCTGTAGCATATAACATTGCGTACGGGTTGTATTTGGTATTTTGGTTTAAGGGTTTTGGCCCCCACTTTTCATCATAAATGTTATTTTCTTGGCAATATTTTAGAAAACTGCTCCATGTCGTGCTTATGAATTGGCCAAGGCCGGCGGCATCGGATTCTGGACCGGAGTAATTTATGTTCGGATTCCAGCCGCTTTCTACGACAATCAATTCTTTCATGATAGAAACTGGGATGTCGAATTTTGAGCAAACTTCTTTAAAGTAGACCAGGATTTTTTGGCCGTCTTTTTCCTTACGATAAGAATTTAATTTATCCACTATCGCTTTTTCACTTATAGGTCTTAATTTTGAGTATTTTTTTTCGTCAATGCTTATATTCAGTTCTGCTGCTTGTTGTAATTCAAATGATTGCTTTTTCTCGCTGCGCGCTTTTTCTTCAGTCTGATATTTGCCAATATAAGCTTTTACAGATTCTGGATTCTTGCGGTCGACTTCCTGTTCGACATTTTCACCTTCTTTTTTGAGAATGCGAAATTGGTCGCCGGTCAGAGTGGCCACGTATTTATCATTTTCATCGAGAAATCCTACGCGCCCGGAGTGCTTTTGTCCCGGCGGGACGATTCCACGATGAGCTATGATGGGTTGTTTGCCAACTCTCTTCACCAAAATGTTTTCAACATCTGTATCCAGCAAAATATCCCCCAGGCCTATGTGTAGTTCGTGGGATAAGCCATTTTTGTCTTCGCCCAGATTTTGGTAATTGAGAGTATACCATTCTTCATTGGCAGTTTCGCAATAGGCGCGAAGGCGGCGGATGGTTTCTTTTTTTAGATTTAAAATTTCCTCAGGTTCGGATTCTTCCTTGTCTTTTTCTTTAGGAATTAATAGTCTGCTGTTGTAACGAATGGCGATGATTTCCGAACCGGCAAGGGTTTTGCGATCCTCTTCGATGGTTGCATTCATTTTATTATTGAATTCCTGGTCGTGGTATTTGAGAAATTTATCATGAAGAGAGCCGGATTTCGGCAAGTCTTGCTGTTCCTGCGATTCAAAAGCCGGGGCTATTATTGTGCCAGTATCTTCTGACATAGAGGTAAGTCTGTCAGTGGTAGGTTCGACAGGTTCAACAGGTTCGACAGGTTCAACAGGGTTTTCAGCGGAAACTTTTTGTTCTATGGCTTCTCCACCTCCTGTATTGACAAAAATAAAACGATCATTGATGAAAAAATTTGACTGATGATTTAGTTGTTTCATATTTATGGATTGCTGGAAGTTGTTTTAATTTTAATTAAACCTTTATATTGATTGCCGGAACCGTATAAAAAGAAGCCGCAGGCAATTATTACTACTATAATAATACTGATCAATAAAGATTTACTTATACGAATGGGGGAGGATTGTGGGGTTGTTGTAGGATCGGTTAATTTTTCCATTTTTTTATTTTAATTTCTGCTTATTGTATCATGAAATTGGTGTTCTCACAAGATACAGGTTGATTTTATTCCGGAAAAAGAGAAAAATGGGTCGGTAATTCCAGTGCTCATGCTCGGGTGGCGGAATTGGTAGACGCGCAGGACTTAAAATCCTGTTCTAGCAATAGAGTGCGGGTTCGATTCCCGCCCTGAGCACCATGATCTGTACCCCAAAAAGTGGACACGGTACATAGTTTTTCTTTTGTTAGAATCAATTAGCAATTAACAAAAGAACACATGAGAACAATATTCTCGAGTGAACAGATCGCTCAGATGGAAAAGAATCCTTGCGTCTTCGAATGTCGCGAGAAATCAATCCACTATACCTATGAATTCAAAAAACGGGCATTGGCTTAGCAGGTTGTTTTTGGTTATACTGCTGACATAATCTCTTTAATTTTATAATATGAAAAAGCAAATTTTAGCAATTTCAGCTTCAATTATTACAGCCGCTACCGGCTTATTTGGTGGAATGTCGGCCTATGCCAAGTCTTACAAAGATGTGACGACTTATGAGGACAGCAAGAGCTATATTGATAGTTTGGCGAGCCGATTGGATAAAGTTTATATGGATGAAAAAAAGTATATTACCCTGATTGCCAGAAAAGCTTACAGAGAGGCAAAAATTGCCAAAAGAAAGAATCCTGAAAAGTCGATAGAGATCGAGAAGTCTTACAAGGATGTTAAGGCTTATTACGATGATTTATTGGATCAGGCGAAGGTAAGCTATAAAGACGAGAAAGCCGATATGCAGGATTTGGTCATGGAGGCTAAATCCAATAAGTCTGATGCAGCTTATGTGGACAGTTTAAGTCGGAAAGTTGAGGCCAGTTATCAGGAGCCCCAAGCTTATATTAGGGAGTTAATTGATACGGCAAAATCCGGTAAAACAGATGCGAGTGGTTTGGAAGATTTGAGTCGGAAGATTGATCAGTCTTATAAGGATCAGAAGGCTTATGTTCAAAATTTGCTAGAGTCAAAAACCAGCAAGACCAATGCAAGTGATTTGCAGGATTTAAGTGAAAAAATTGATGCGTCCTATACGGATCAAAAATCTGATTTACAGGTTTTGATTACAGATGCAAAATCCGGTAAAGTGGTGGTTGGCGATCTCCAGGATTTCAATCAAAAAGTAGACCAATTTTACAGGGATGAGAAGGCTTATATCCAAGATGTGGTTTCAGAAGGAAAATCTGCCAAGGTTAATACGTTTTATTTTCAGGATTTGAGTCAAAAAGCCGAGCGGTCTTACAAAGATCAAAAATCTTATAAGGAGGTTGTTCAAAATAAGGCTGAAAAATCCTATAAGGACGTGAAGGCCTTCTTTGTTGATCCGAGTCTGGATTATGAGAAGCCAATGTTGGAGGGCAAATCGGTTAAGGAGCAGTCCGTGAAAGTTCAATAGTCAATGTCTCGTCACTTTTCATACTTCTCCACAAATTCTTCGTATTCTCCCGGCTGCATGACATAGTCATAGGCTCCGCAAAAGCTGAGTTGTTTTCCGCCGAAGCCAGCCTTAAATACGCTTAAGCCATGCCAGTCATGGGCTTCATCGGTCAAAGAAGGTGCGACGCCCCATAAATCATATTCCTTGTGTCCGTTTTTTTGGGCTTCCTGGATGATATGCCAATGAAGAGCGTATGGACCCATAAGATTGCGATTTTGATCGGATGATGCGCCGTAGAGATAAGTCGCCCTGTCGCCAGAATTTACAACAATAGCTGAGGCGAGGGGAGTATGGTCTTCTGCTTCAGCAATGTAGAGGGATAGGTGAGGTTTTAAAGTTTCAATTAAGCCCTGGAAAAAAGCGATTTTTTTCTGGGTAAATTTGTCGCGCCGGGCTGTTTCTTCGTATAGTTTGTAGAATTTTGGGAGTTCGGTCCATGAAGTCTGATAGACTTTTACTTTGCGCTTTTCGGCCAGGCGAATGTTGTAGCGGCATTTTTGCTTCATTGCTGCGAGGAGTTTTTCTTGAGGATTTTTCAGATCAATAATTCTGGTGTGGCGTGGTTGTAGATTTAAAGGAGACTTTTTCCAGCCGAGCAGCATCCAGGAGGGTATTTTTTCAATACGTGGCTCCATACGCAGGTGAGTGGTGCGAATTTTTGGTGAAATTTCTATGATGCTGTGCAGCGCAGTTTCCAGGCTGCGCCACTGCCAAAAGAGCTCATTGGAGTTTTCGTAATCCAAGATGGGGCCTTCGGGAATGTAGATAAAATTGGTATTTTCTTTGCATTTGAAAGAGTAGGCGATACAGCCGCCTTTAAGTTTTTTCGTGTCATAGTCAAAAAGCCCAATTTTATAAGTGTCCCAATGATCCCACTGCTTGAATTTGGCCCAGGCAAAGGTTTGGTGGAAGCCGGCGGCAGGTGAATTTATGACCAAATCATGCCATTCTTTTTCCATGGCATCGGTAATGTGTGAGCAATAATAGGACATGAATTTTGCAGCGGCTAATTATATTTTTCCTCGTGGATACTGGAATCTTCGAAGCCCTTTGTTTTTAGCAGAGTGACCACGTCATTGATCATGTCTTTGAGTCCGCAGATGTAGATTTCCGTGGTCTTTGGATTGGGATTCATTTTATCTATAATTTCGGTGACGCGTCCTTTGGTGCCTTTCCATTCATGATTTTCCGGGCGGGTTAAGCTCATTTCAAAAGTGAAATTCTGGTGATTTTTGGCCAGGTTTTCAAAATGTTCTTTGTAGAAAACATCTTTGAGGTAACGCAAGCCGAATACGAGGTGCATTTTTTGTTTATTGCCCTTATTTAGTTCGTCTTCAATAATGGATTTCATTGGAGTAATGCCAGTTCCGGTGGCAATGAAAAGGGCGAGTTTTTCCTGAGGTGTATTGAATATCAATTTTCCGCTGGGTCCAAAAAATTCGATTTTATCGCCATCTTTTAGAGTATTGAGCCAATTGCTGCCGCGTCCTCCGGGTACAATTTTTAGGCAGGTGGCGAGCGTCTTGCCATCTTTTTGAGGAGCAATGGAAATTGAATAGGCTCTGAAGCAGGGGGGTACTTTATCGGCAATTTTATAGGTTACAAACTGTCCGGCAACGAAATTGAAAGGCTGTGGCGTCTCGAATTCCAGCTCGATTACGTCCTCCGTGAATTGTTTTCTATTTGTAACTGTGGCGGTGTTTAGGGGCATGTGGTTTGTGTATACTATTTTGTTTGATTGTAGTTCAAATATATTAAGCTGTAAATTATTTGCCAATTGTACCTGGGAAACTCGATAATCAGCCGTTTTAGGCAGGTATGAACTAAAATGCATTCACGGGAATGTAATTGTGTTTCAAGATTTGACATATCGGTGATCATCATTAAAATATATTCTCGGGAACACTAGCTGATCTGTTAATTTGTATAAGTTATGTAGCTTGCCCTTTTTCTTTCGTCATGCCAAAATGCAGCCAGTTTAAAATTCTTCCATGCCCAAAATTTGCAGAAATTGTAGCGTGGAGTTTGCTGTTCCGCCTGAGGATTTGAAAATTTATGAACATTTTGCTGTGCCGCAGCCGACTTTTTGTCCGTCCTGTCGTATGCAGCGCAGAATGGTTTTTCGCAATGAGCGGAATTTATATAAATCAAAATGTGATTTTTCCGGCAAACCGATTCTGTCAATTTATCCGCCGGATTCCGGTGTAAAAGTTTACGATCAAAAAACATGGTGGTCAGATGTCTGGGATCCCATGGCTTATGGCCGGGATTTTGATTCCGGTAAGCCGTTTTTTGAGCAATTTGAAGAAATTTTGAAAGCTGTGCCAACACCAAATTTGCAAAATCGCAATTGTGAAAATAGTGAATATTGTAATGACTGCCAGGATTCGAAAAGTTGCTATCTTTGTTTCAATACCGGCAATATGACCAATGGTTTTTATTGCAATACTTCCGGCATGGCCAGTGTCGATTGTACGGATGTTTTTTGGTCCGTGCAGGTGGAACTTTGTTATGAATGTACAAAAATAATTGGAGCCTATCATTGCTTTTGGTGTTTTAATTGTAGTGGAGTTAGTGATTGTTATTTTTGTCGTGATTTAGTTGGTTGTAAAAATTGTTTTGGCTGTATTGGTATGCGCGAAGCGCAGTATTGTATTTATAATAAGCCGGTTGGCCGCGAAGCATATGAGGTTTTCATAAAGAATTTTTCTTTTTCATTCACCGATGTTGAAAAGGCAAAAGCGGATTTTGCGAAATTGTGTTTGACGGTTCATCATCGCGCTTTGGAAATGAGTAACTGTGAAGATTCACTAGGTGATTATCTTTCCAACTGTAAAAATTGCGTGGATTGTTTTGACCTTATTCATTCAGAAAATTGTCGCTATATTTGGGATGGTTTGGCCAATAATAGTTACGACTGTTTTAATTCCGGCATTGATTCAAATTTTTTGTATGAAGTAATTGGGGTTTACGAGAGTAATAATTTGAAATTTTGCAATAAGTGCGGGGCGGATCACGATTTGACTTATTGTGATTATTGTTATAATTGCCATGATTGTTTTGGTTGTGTTGGGCTTAGGCATAAGCAATATTGTGTTTTTAACAAACAATATTCAAAAGATGAATATGGAAAGTTGGTAGCAAAGATAATCGAAAAAATGAAAGTTGATGGTGAATTTGGGGAATTTTTTCCCGTGAATATAAGTCAATTTGGTTATAATGATACGGTGGCTCAATGGTATTTTCCTTTGATGCGCGAAGAAGCGCTAAGTAGAGGCTTTAAATGGAATGATTATGTTGCGTCAGAAATTGGTATGAGAACCATTTCTGCCAAAGATTTTCCGGAAAAGATAGATCAAGTAGGGGATAATATTTGTATGGAAATTATTGAATGTGAAAATGATAAAAAACTTTTCAAAATTATTCCGCAGGAATTGGCCTTTTATCGTAAACATAAATTGCCTTTGCCCCGTTTTTGCCCTGACTGCCGCCACGAAAAACGCAAACGCCAAATGAATCCGCGCAAATTGTGGGAAAAAAAATGCGCGAAATGTCAGAATGCTATTCAGACTACTTATGCGTCACAGGCACCTGAAATCGTGTATTGCGAAGAGTGTTATTTGAAAGAAATTTATTGAATTTCCGTATTGAATGCGTTTGCTTTATGGGGTTTGCACGTGTAAAATATGTGTAGTTAATAATGAAAAAATATGAACAATCTTACTATTAAAATGCCTGAAAAGTTGAAAAAGCAGGCTCAGGGTAAGGCTAAGGCTCAGGGTGTTACTTTGACTTTTGTCATTCACCAAGCCGTAAAAGCCTATAATGACGGCAAACTTGAATTTGGAATTATTCATGCTGATGATGAGATTACTGCGTCTTTTGATGTTTCTACTAAAGAGGGTAAGAAAGCTTGTATTACCAGTTTTAAAGCCTTGGCACGATGAAAAAAATTGTTCAGCGGACTAGGGGATTTGAAAAGGCTTTTTTGAAATTACAGAAAAAGTGGCGAATTAAGTTCGTTAAACATTTGGAGATTTTTCTGGAAGATGAGTTTCACTCACTGCTAAAAACTCATGAGCTGAAGGGTGATAGGCGCGGAGAGTGGTCATTTTCAATAGCCTGTGATATCCGAGCAATTTATCGGAGGGAAATTACTAACGGAGCAACCTTGATAGTTTTCACTTTTATAGATATTGGTTCGCACGGTAGAGTCTATTAGACTGGAGGCGCCACCCAGATTCGCCCGTCTGGGCCGGGTTGGAAACCGCTGCATTATAGATTGAATAGTAGATTGGAGGCGCCACCCAGATTCGAACTGGGGAATAACGGTTTTGCAAACCGCTGCCTTACCACTTGGCCATGGCGCCTAGTTTTGTTTCTAATTCTAATCTTCCTTGATGAGTTTTAAAAAATATTTCTCTTGATCGTGCCTCTTTGGAAGTAGGGAATTGTTCAGTGTAAATAAGTTTTAGTGGTCGTCTGTTCTTTGTGGATTTTACTCTGCCTTGTTTGTGTTGCAATAGTCTTATGTATAAATTGCTTGTATATCCAGTGTAATGTTTATCATCTCTTAAGCTTTTTAAAACATATATTCTATATTCTTTCATGTTGGTTATGGAGATTACCCAGATTCGCCCGGCGAAGCCGGGTTGCAAACCGCTGCCTTACCACTTGGCCATGGCGCCTTGGAACGAAACCGAGTTTAGCATTACCGCTGGTAGATTGACAATATTTACTTCAGCATAAAACTATTTAGCATCTCTCCTACAGTATTTACAACACTTTCATCTTCGTTTGGTAAGTAAGCGGCGGTTATGATGTAACTGGTTCCATTATTGACTGCGTAGATCTGTTTGAAGTGAATGATGGCTTCACTGGATGACTTTTTTCCTTCGAATTCGGTTTTATAGCTGTTCAAAATTTCTTCGGCGTAATTGGTTTTGCTCTCACTTTCATTTAATAGCTGATACCCAATTAAATTATTGCGCAAAATTTCCAAAGTGCTTTTGGCAAAATCTTTGGCTGCTAATTCCGTGGCAACTTGTTTTTGTGAGACATTTACGTTGGCGGTGAAAATATTACTTTTAATATTGTTGCGAAAGCCTACAATAGTTTCGCTTGGTACATTGGACGTGAAACTGTTTTTGTCTATTGTTTCCCATTCTTTGGGGATTTGAATGCTGAATGTAGAAGTTTCATATAGAACTTTGCCAGGCATGATGGAGCCTATCGTTGAGGAAGAATTGCCGCCGCCGCAAGCGGTAAGAAATAGAGAAGTTAGGACCAGTCCGATTAATGCTGTTTTTTTAGGTTGCATAAAAAAAAATTAAAATTGTTAGGATTTTAACATGTTTTTTATAAATAGGCGACTAAAGTCGTCTGGACTTTGCCAAAATAGCGTATAGACTCGGGTTTGTTTATCGGAATTTTTCCATATTTTCACATGAAAATAGGTATTCTTTCCTATCGTTCCTTGGCCAATAAGGCTGCTAAAGAGGAGTTGGAATTGAAAAAAATAGCTAGAGATAAGGGTCATGTAGCTCGTATTTTTCGAGCACAAAAATTTCAATTGATTTTTGATCATAAATCCCCATGGCTTTTGTATGACGGCAAGCCTTTTGAGAATTATGATGTGATCATTACCAGGCCTTCCATTTTGAATAATGTGGATTTGCATGTTTCTCTAATTCAGCAAATGGAAATGATTGGTATCTCTTTATTTAATAGATCCTCTTCAATTTTGGCGGCGAAAAATAAAATCAAGACGATGCAGATACTGGATCACTATGGCATTCCGATTCCTAAAACTGTGGTAATAAGAAGAAAAGATGATTTGTTGGAGGTGGCAAAGCTGCTTGGTGGATTTCCGGTTATTGTGAAGCAGCCGGTGGGATCTTTTGGTTCAGGCGTCACGATTATTGAAAGTATGCGTGCGCTTAAGTCTTTTTTACTTTGGGATCAGCCGATGTATCTTTTGCAGGAATTTGTGAAATATTCCAAGGGCAAGGATATTAGAATTTTCGTGGTGAATGGTAAAATTGTTGGCTCCATGATGCGTAAGGCGCAGAAGGGTGAATTCCGCTCTAATATTGAGCTTGGTGGAATAGGCAGGACGGTGGAAATTACTCAGGAAGAGGCTTCAATCGCTTTGCGCTCGGTGCAGGCCCTGGATTTGAATTATGGAGGTGTGGATGTGATTAGGGGAGCAAATGGTCCGGTAGTTTTAGAAGTTAATTCCAATCCCGGTTTTAAAGAATTGGAAAAATCTACTGGCGTAAGTATTGCCGGAGCAATTGTGGATTATGCGATTGAGTATGGGGAGAGGCATCGACAACAAGTTGCTTAAAGTTCTAAGCCCTTTTATCAATGATATTATCAATCAAACCATATTTTTTGGCTTGCTCGGCGGTCATAAAATTGTCGCGATCGGTATCTTTTTCTACAGTTTGCATTGGTTGACCACTATGCTTTGCAAGAATTGAGTTCAAAAGATTCTTGGTTTTCATAATGTGGTCGGCATGAATAATAATGTCCGATGCCTGGCCTTCAGTGCCTCCCAGGGGCTGATGAATCATTACTTCCGAATTTGGCAGACAAAATCTTTTACCTTTAGCTCCGCCAGCAAGCAAGATTGCTCCCATGGAGGCTGCCATGCCCAAACATACAGTAGAAACGTCGGGTTTGATGTATTGCATGGTATCATAAATTGCCAAACCGGCAGTAACATGACCGCCAGGACTGTTAACGTACATAATAATGTCTTTTTTTGCGTCTTCGTTTTCGAGGAACAGTAATTGGGCGATAATGATATTAGCTACATGGCTATCTATGGCTGTGCCAAGGAAGATAACGCGATCCTTTAAAAGACGGGAGTAAATATCATAAGCTCTCTCTCCGGCATGAGTTTTTTCAATGACTGTAGGGATAAGAATCGATTCGGCTTTAATAGGGTCAAAGGCTGAGTACATAGGTTGAAAATTAAAGGATTTTTTATTTATTACTCTGTATATATTACCAGATTTTGGGATTTCTTTCAGGTGGATAGGATTGACGTATGAGTTTCATCGTTGTGAAATCTGAGTTTTATCCCGTGTAAATATTTGCCTAAAAATCGTGTTGACTTTGATTCTTCTTTTGAATACACTTCCGATGCTCTGGAGGTATAGAGGCCTCTGGATTAGATTGAAAATGTTTTTGCTTCGCTCGCTTAGAGCGCAAGCACTCTGGTTCTTTAACATCTAGAATGTAATAGAGAAAAATTTGAGTTTTTCTCACAGCAAATGATTTATGTAACAATAAAGCAGCGTTGTGAGTCATTATACAAACATTTTGGTTTCTCGGCTTCGGTCGAGTACCAATCTAATCTCGTAAAGAGATTTCTTTTTAACGAAGAGTTTGATTCTGGCTCAGGGTTAACGCTGGCGGTATGTCTAATACATGCAAGTCGAGCGCTCCGATGCAAATCGGAGAGCGGCGAACGGCTGAATAACACGTTGGTACCTGCCTTGAACTCAGGGATACCCCGTAGAAATACGGGTTAATACCGGATAGTCCCGAAAGGGTAAAGATTTTTCGGTTCAAGAGGGGCCTGCGGCCTATCAGTTAGTTGGCGAGGTAATGGCTCACCAAGACTATGACGGGTAGCTGATCTGAGAGGATGATCAGCCAGAATGGAACTGAGACACGGTCCATACTCCTACGGGAGGCAGCAGTAAAGAATATTTCGCAATGGGGGAAACCCTGACGAAGCGATACCGCGTGGGCGATGAAGGTCGTAAGATTGTAAAGCCCTTTTTTGGAGGAATAATTCTGAAGGTACTCCAAGAATAAGCACCGGCTAACTCCGTGCCAGCAGCCGCGGTAATACGGAGGGTGCAAGCGTTACCCGGAATCATTGGGCGTAAAGCGTCCGCAGGTTGTTTGTTAAGTTGAATATTAAATCTTGAAGCCCAACTTCAAGCCTGTATTCAAAACTGGCAAACTAGAGTCTTTCAGAGGTACACGGAATTCTGTGTGTAGGGGTAAAATCCGTAGATATACAGAGGAACACCAAAAGCGAAGGCAGTGTACTGGGAAACGACTGACACTCATGGACGAAAGCGTGGGGAGCGAACGGGATTAGATACCCCGGTAGTCCACGCCTTAAACTATGGATACTAGATGTTAGAAGATTCGACCCTTCTAGTGTCACAGCTAACGCGTTAAGTATCCCGCCTGGGAAGTACGATCGCAAGATTAAAACTCAAAGAAATAGACGGGGACCCACACAAGCGGTGGAGCACCTGGCTTAATTCGATAGTGAGCGAGGAACCTTACCTAGGTTTGACATCTCTGGAATTCTGCGGAAACGTGGAAGTGCCTTTTGGAACCAGAAGACAGGTGCTGCATGGTTGTCGTCAGCTCGTGCCTTGAGGTGTTCGGTTAAGTCCGTAAACGAGCGCAACCCATGTTCTGTGTTGTTTTTTCACAGGAGACTGCCGATTCAAAGTCGGAGGAAGGTATGGATGACGTCAAATCAGCATGGCCCTTATACCTAGGGCTGCACAGGTGCTACAATGGTCGGTACAATGGGTAGCAATGAAGTAATTCTGAGCCAATCCCACAAAAGCCGATCTCAGTTCGAATTGAAGGCTGCAACTCGCCTACATGAAGCCGGAATCGCTAGTACGCGCGTAGCAGCAACGGCGCGTTGAATATGTTCCTGGGTCTTGTACTCACCGCCCGTCACACTATGAAAGGTAGGAGCACCCGAAGTTCCCTTAGCCGCAAGGCGGGGGCCTAAGGTGAAACTACTGATTGGAGTGAAGTCGTAACAAGGTATCCGCAGGAGAACCTGCGGATGGATCACCTCCTTTTATGGAGATTAAAGAGTTGCAAACTTATGGGTTGGTTAACCACTCATAAGAATGCAAAATTCTTATGGTCGAACTTTTATTAATTTAAAAGTTTCAAGTTCCTTCGGGAGCTAAAAGTCCATGGCAGCAATGTCGTGGCAAAAGCCCCGGCAGCAATGTCGGGTAGACTCAAATTTTCTCTATTACATTCTGGATGTTAAGGTTATAAGACCTCGTTGGAAGGTCTTTTTTTGAGTTTTGATTTTCACCGCTAACGGTATATTACTAAAATGTATTTTCGAATTTTAATTATTCTAAAGTGTGCTTACTTCTGCTGATGAGAAATTGTAGCTGTAGCTCTTTGGATTCTGAAAGCCATTGATTGAAAGTGTGTATTTCAGGATATTAGTTTTTTTGTCATATCCGTCGCAGCTGAAAACTAAAGCGTCTTTGAGTATTAGGTTCTTTTCTAAAGCAAAGGACGGTACGGCGAAAACATTTATGTCTCCTCCAAATAATCCTGAACCGAGGCAGCTATAGAAATGTTTAAAGTCCTGCGTGAAGCCATCCAGGTCTTTTGATGGACCTATATCGTGTACGACTTGATTTTTAGCAATGTCATAAATTTTGCCATTATTCCATTCGTCGCCGGTTTTGAAATAAATCAGATAATCTCCTCCGGTTGTTATTTCAACATTATTAAATTTCTCATTTTTGGATTTTTTTGCAGTTTCGATTGTTGTTTTTTCACCATTTTTCCCCAGAAAAAGAGTGGTTATATCGCCATCTTCTCCATATACAAATCTTAATTCAGGTTTCTCATTAGTTGATACTGATGAAATGGTGTTTAGCATATTGCCCTCGACCTGCATTACTACGCGATATTTTTCTTTTGAACCATCATTATTTTCAAGCTCTACGATGAAATCAAATTGATTTGGGGCGACCTCGATAAAATCAAGAAATTCAGTACTTTTGAGATTTTTGTACCAACCTTCGAAGGTACTAAATGGGGTTTTCATGTATTTTTTCATGGTATAGGCTTTTTCTAAATCACCATCGGCTAATCTATTATAGTAAAGCTCGATTAGTTGTTGACTGGAGGAAGCAGTCTTTGCGGGTTCTTTGGTCTTTATTTCATTAATAACAGTTGTTTTCTCTGATGAATCAGAAGTAGTCTTTGCTGGTTCATTGGTCTTTATTTCATTAATAATTTTTGTTTCTTCGTCATTGTTTTGATTTTTAAAATATTCAAATCCTTTTATTCCTGCCGCTCCGAAAAGAGCAGCGATTATAAAGAAAGCTAAATATTTCACGAATGATTTCATAGGTAAAGTTTTATATGTTTTTGTTATTATATCATTGTACTTTTATAACAAAAAATAGACTCTCTTGTGAAAAGTCTGTTTTATGATGGTGGAGCTGAAGGGAGTCGAACCCTTTACCTCCTCGGTGCAAGCGAGGCGCTCTAGCCAGGTGAGCTACAGCCCCATGGTATTCCTGATAATTTACACAAAAATAACAGCGGTATATTACGTAAACCATAAATTGTTTGCAAGTTTATTCTCTTACTCTTAATTTTTTCAATTCTCTTTTTAATTCGTGTAAATTATAGGGTTCTGTTTTCTCCGGTTCTTCCAGTGCTGGAGTGGGCAGGGGAGTAACTATCGGTTCAATTATAGTCCTAGCTGTTGGTATTGGGGTAGTATCGGTTATGGTTGAATCGGTTTCGATCGTCCGTCTTGTTTCGAGTGGACTTACTTTATCGTCTCTGTCTTTATGAACTTTTTTTTCAGGTTTTCTTACAGATTCCTTGAGTTTCTTGGTATTCTCCGGCTGTGTAGACGTCCTTTCTGGCAACTTTGCTTTTTCAATAACCGGTCTGATTGGCTGTGGTGCTTTAAAAAGTTTTCCCTCATATTTCCTTTGGAATTCCGAGCGTATTTCCGAAATTTCTTCTATTGCTTTTTCTCTCTTGGTTTTGCGCGGTGAGTCCAAAGGTGTTGTTTTTGTAAGATTAATTCTGTCAAATTTGTTTGTCTCAATATTTGATGGAGTTTCTTTAATGTTTCCATCTTCCACTTCCGGGATTTCTCTGACTGATATTTCGGCTTTGGCAAGTAATATGTCAGTCTCTTTAATAGTTGGTTCATCTAAAACTCCTCTACTTTCCAGTACACTTAATTCACGTATTCTTCTGCCGGCCATTTTATTGTAATAGCTGGTTTTTGATTCAGGAGAAGTCGCGAAAATTTCTTCTACGTTTTCAGCAGAGCGTTTGAGAGGATAAAGAATATGGCCATTAGTTATTTCGTCCGAATTGTAGGCGTAAATTGTCGTGGAGGTGAAAAGTACTAATATCAGTGCTGAGGTGAATTGAATTTTTAATCTCCAGATTCCTTGAAAAAATGGAGTTTTTACCTCTTTTTTCTCATAGAGATGGTGAAAACGTTCACGCAGTTTTACTTTGAGTATTTGTTCAAAGTGAGCATCCGGTTTTGCTTCTTCGGAGATCTTTTCCAGAATTTGTTCTAATTGTTTTTCGTTATCTTCTTTCATGGGTTGGGTTGATACTTGAGATGTTCGAGCTTTCTTTTTAGATCTTGTAAAGTGCGGTGAATGGTTACTCTTATGTTGTTTTCCTTCTCTTTGGTTATTTTAGCTATTTCTTCGTAAGAGTATCCGGAAAAGTAACGTAGTAATATCAATTCTTTCTTCGACTCAGGTAACGTATCAATGGCCTGTTTTATTACCTCTTTCTCTATTTCCTCTTGGGCGAATTTCTCTGTGTTGCTTGGATCTTTTAATACATTGGCTAAATCTTCAAGAGAAGTGCTTGCCTGATTTTTTTTTGATCTATAGTAATCGATCAAGTAATTTCTGGTAATCTGGAATATCCAGGATTTAAATGTGCCTTTTTCTTTACTATATTGATGGAAATGTTCAATTGCTTTTAGAAATATTTCTGAAACTATGTCTTCAGCCAAAGTCTTGTCGCGACCGGTTCGCATATAAATATAGCCATAAATTTGAGGCATGTGCTCCTCATAATATTTGTTGAATTCTTCGAAATTTGGCATTGTTTACATGCTAAAGTATACTCACCTAAGTAAATGGATATTACACCTTTTGTTAATAATTGAAAATGTTAGAGGTTTTGGTTACATTTTTGTTCACGGTGGCCATTGCTAATGTTGTTAGTTTTTGGCTAAAGCTGGGACTTTTGTTGATTTTGATTGCTGTTACTGCTCCCGGGATTTATGCCATGATGAGAGGTGCGCCTTTTGTGCCAAGTATGGACAGGGCGGTTGTTGCGATGTTGAAACTTGGAAAATTTAATGAGAACGATAGGGTGGTGGATATTGGTTGTGGTGACGGCAAGCTGGTTAGGAATATTGCTAAAGTGGGAGTTAAAGAGGCGGTGGGTTATGAGTTATCAATTCCTACTTTTTACCTGGCCAGGCTAAGGACTTTTCTAGCTAAGGGGAAAGAAAAAATTCGTTTTGGAAATTTCTGGAAGCAGGATTTATCTAAATATGACGTGATTGTTTGTTTTCTTCTGATGGATGCAATGAGAGATTTCGAGTCGAAGATTTGGCCCAAATTGAAGCAGGGAACTAAAGTCATTTCCAACGCGTTTCAATTAAGGGAAGTACCAATAACCGCAGAAGAAAGTGGGGTTTATCTTTATGTGAAAAAATAAATTGACTCTGTAAGGCCTTTCCAGTAACTTTGTCCTGCGCAAATTTGTTTTTGCTATATGCTCGAGGGCGAGTAGCTCAGGTGGTTAGAGCGCGACACTGATAATGTCGAGGTCGGAGGTTCGAGTCCTCCCTCGCCCACCAATCACGAGCCTAGGCGAGTGAGTATTGGTTTCTACTGAAAATTAACAATCAAACTTTCATGGATCGTTGGATTGCTTTACTTATAGGTTGCCCGCTCGGCTTTGTGATTATGTATTTTCGTAGAGCAATTAAAGAATTTATCGGTGAAGTCGGCTTTGCGGAAAAATATTTGGGAATAGGGGGAACGAATACTTTTGTGGTGCTGGTCGGAATGCTGGTTTTTATAGGTTCTTTAATGTATTCCTTGGGAACTTTTCAGTCGATGTTGGAAAATACTTTGGGGGCTTTCTTTTAAATGCAAAAAATGCTGTTGACATTGCATGGGTGCATAAATATAATGGCCAAGCATTTAGGGACAATAACAGATTGAAAATTATAAACTTGATGCGAAAAATCAGCTGCTTACCCTTTAGGTCATGACTTGAATCTTAAAAGTCGTAGCTTGAAGGGTGTGTAGCAATACACGCCCTTTTTGTTCCTTGAAATTCTAGTGGCAATTAATAATTTTTTTTACCAATTACTAGTTAAAGTAATTGGTTCTCTGTAATTTCAAAATAAGTTACTTATGAGCGAAGAGTGAATGCCTCGACTCCAAACTCCGATGAAGGACGTAGCTAGCTGCGATAAGCTTTGGTGAGCCGCTAAGCAGGCTTTGACCCAGAGATTTCCGAATGGGGAAACCCATTCCGAGTCATGTCGGAAAACGATCCGGTTAATACCGGACCGAGGAAACCCAGCGAACTGAAACATCTTAGTGGCTGGGGAAAATAAATCAAACGAGATTCCCGTAGTAGTGGCGAGCGAACCGGGATCAGCCTAAACCTTATTCTACGGAATAAGGGGTTGTAGGACCTCAATATGAGAGTTATTTCTATTAATCAAACGTCCCTGGAAAGGGCGACCATAGAGGGTAATAGTCCCGTCGATGAAAATAGGGTAAATTTCTAGAGTGATCCTGAGAAAGATCGGACACGTGTAATCCGGTCTGAACCTGGGGGGACCATCCTCCAAGGCTAAATAGGTTTGGAGATCGATAGTGAACAAGTACCGTGAGGGAAAGGTGAAAAGCACCCCGGTTAGGGGGATGAAATAGAACCTGCAACTCTTTGCTTACAACGATTCGGAGCCCGTAAGGGTGACGAAGTACTTTTTGTAGAACGGACCAACGAGTTAGCTGTGCGGCGCATGGTTAAGGGAGTAAAACCCCGGAGCCACAGTGAAAGCGAGGGCGAATAGCCCGTACGTGTCGCGCACTAGACCCGAAACTGAGTGATCTATCCATGGTCAGGTTGAAGGTAGCCGAGAGGCTGCTGGAGGACCGAACCGACTAGTGCTGCAAAACTAGCGGATGAATTGTGGATAGGGGCGAAAAACCAATCGAACTCAGAGATAGCTGGTTCTCCTCGAAATAGCTTTAGGGCTAGCCTTGTGTTAATAGCAGTAGGGGTAGAGCGCTGTTTAGACTAGGGGACGAAATAAGTCTACCAAATCTAGATAAACTTCGAATACTACTGTGACTTTCACAGGTGTCAGACAGTGACAGCTAAGTGCCATTGTCAAAAGGGTAACAGCCCAGATCGCCATCTAAGGTCCCAAATAAAGACTAAGTGGAAAAGGATGTAGAATTGCGTATACAACCAGGAGGTTGGCTTAGAAGCAGCCATTCCTTTAAAGAGTGCGTAACAGCTCACTGGTCTATGCGATTCCGCGCCGAAAATATAACGGGGCTCAAGTCTTTAACCGAAGATGCGGATGGTATGCGATTTCGATCGTATATCGTGGTAGAGGAGCGTTCCTGTCAGCGTCGAAGCCCGTCTGAGAAGTCGGGTGGAGCGTCAGGAAGTGAAAATGTTGGTATGAGTAACGAAATTCAAGCGAAAAACTTGAACACCGAATGTCCAAGGTTTCCCAAGCAACGGTAATCGGCTTGGGGTTAGTCGGTCCTAAGGCCAGGCAGAAATGCGTAGCTAATGGACAACAGGTTAATATTCCTGTACAACTTAATATTCGATCCAGCAAAACTGGAGGAATTTGAATATCGACTTTTGACGGCTTCGGCTCGATAAAGAAGATTTTCTTTGACTGAAAGTGGCGCTAGCTCAGGGGTAACGCAGCAGGATAACTGGAGCCCGGCCAATGAATATGCCGGGTGTAAATTGTAAGTTTATGTCTCTAAATGGTAAATCCGTAGAGATTCGCGAGCAATGATGCAAAATACTCTGTCTTTGACAGGGTGATTCCAGTGATTTCAGCTGCCAAGAAAATCCTCGGTAGCGAGAATATTAGGTTTCCGTACCGCAAACCAACGCAGGTGGACGAGTCGAATAGACTAAGGTGAGCGAGTAATCTATTGCTAAGGAACTCGGCAAAACAGTAGGTGTAACTTCGGGATAAACCTTGCCCGATGCGCGCAAGCGTGTCGGGCCG
>CAYZOB010000072.1:0-15244 GCA_964480115.1 uncultured Candidatus Peribacteria bacterium | reverse complement strand
ATACACGCACTTAACCTCATCGTTCAGCCCGGGCTTGTAATCCATTTTCTTTATTTTCCACTGCAAATATTCTACCGCCGAACCGGCTATCGTCCTTGCCTCGTTTTGATTCATACTGCTCTTGATATCATTCATCGTATCGATTGTGTTCATCTGCAAATCTATCGCGACTATCATCATCAAAGCGAAAATGCACAGGGCTATGATTGAAATGAAACCCCCGGGTTTTCCTCCAGAATTTTCTGTCATATGGTGTGCTTTTTTGACCATATTTTTTGCATTATCGAAAGTCAGCTTATTAAAAGCGGCTCCGTAAGGAAGCCATTTGAACCCTTTATGTTCATGGGATAATTTTATTTTTTCAAGATTGGTTTTTGCCAGGAAAAAAATCACCTGCTTTCTGGATAATTTCCGATTTCGATAAAATTCATAAGAAATTTCTTCACGAAAACCGTCAATAAAATTCACATCCGCAATCCCCGTCTCTTCCAAAAGCTCTCGTGCCGCAGTCTGATGTTCTGTTTCTTCCCCTTCCACATGGCCTTTTACCAAATCCCAATGTCCGCCGGGATAATTCAATAGCAAATATAAATTTATTCCATCCTTTTCACGGAAAAGTACAACACCGCAGGATTTTTCATCAAATTTCATTCCCATTGTTTAATTTTTAAAGCAGCTTTTGCGGCCTCCTCCTCAGCTTTTTGTTTACTACTGCCTTTACCATGAGCAATCAGTGTCCCTTTAATATAGGCACCCATGACAAAATGTTTATCGTGATCGGGCCCGTATTCTTCAATAACTTCATAATATGGTGTGAAATCCTCTCTTTCCTGAGCAATTTCCTGAAATTGGGACTTGGCATCGATATAGTGACCCTGTTTGATAATTTCATCCAGTCTGGTCAGGATAAAGCTGTTAATAAATTCTTCAGCGATATCGTAGCCGTGCTCAATATAAATTGCTCCAATCAAGGCTTCAAGGACGTTGGCTAAAATGTATTTTTTCGTGCGGCCACCGGACTTTTCCTCACCGTTACTTAAATAAAGATATTTTCCAAGATTAAGCGACTCGGAAATTTCCGCCAGATGTTTACCTTTTACCAAGGCGGATCTGAAAGAAGTCATTTCTCCTTCATGTTTATCGGGACATTTCTCGAAAAGATGTTTGGTGGCTGCCAATTCCAATACGGCATCGCCCAGAAATTCCAGACGCTCATTATCCTTGATTCCTTCATTGCGATGTTCATTCACATAAGATCTGTGAACAAAAGCATTATCAAGCAGCTCAAGGTTTTTAAACTCAATGCTAATAACTTTTTCCAGATCTTTATAACTTTTCATCATAATTTTTCATAACAGTGCTCAAGACTCCATTGATAAATCTCTGGCTGTTATTATCGCCGAAATGCTTGGCAATTTCAACCGCTTCATTAATGGCAACCACCGGAGGAATTTCCGTGGCAAAAACAATTTCATACACACCAATTTCGAGAATGGCACGATCAATGGGGGCGATTTTATCTATGGGCCACTCGGGAGCGTACTTTTCGATGATTTCGATGATATCTTCCTTATTTTTGATGACACCTTTGAGAGTATCGGTGGCGAATTTTGTTTCAGTCAATTTGGGAGCAAATTCCTTCAATACTCTTTTGAGAATATCATGAGGATCGCGCATCAATGAAGCCTCAATGGCTTTGTCATTGCTTTCATCTTTCGATGAATCAAACAAATGGCAGACCTCGTCCGCCATATCCATCTCAAAAAGTGTCTGCATCACACATGTGCGAGCAAGATGCCTGTAACTGGCCATACTTAAGCTTTAATTTTGGTGATCTTGTCGATTTTCTTCTTTTTGTCGATAATCTGACGACCACGATACTTCCCACAATCCGGACAAGCAGTGTGAGCAACACATTTGGAACCGCAGCTTGGGCAAATTACCAGGGTGGCAACATTGACAAGTTTTCTTTGAGTCTTAGTCTTAAAGCTGGCGTAGCGGCGCTTACTGCGGGCTTTCGACGTCTTTTTCTTGGGTGTAGGATGCTTGGACATATAATTGGGGATTTATAGTTATTTCTTTTTAAGCAAATTTTTTAGGATGGCAAGTGGCCTGTGCTCCTCCGGTTTTTCTTCTTGGCAATGACAGCTCTCTTTATTCTTGTCAGTGCCACACACGAGGCATAGGCCTTTACAACTTTTAGAGCATACTGGAATTAAAGGGAAATGCAAGATCATTTCTTGTCGTAAAAACTCGGCAAGGTCTATGGTATGGTCTTTTTTTCGAACCAGAAAAAGATCATGCTCGTCACGAATTTCTTCGGTCGGGCGGTCCATGAGATATTGGCGTTCAGCCATTGCAACAAGTACTTTTTCATTGAATTTTTTCAAACATTTGATGCAGCTAAATTCAAAAACGGTTTCCAGTTGGGTTACCTTGGCATTAAAACCTTCCTCAATTTTCATTATTTCAACTTTTCCCCTGGTGTTAGAGATTACCGGTATGTCGGGAAATTCCAATGGTAATTCAAAGGAATAAGTTTCCCTGGTGCCCGTGGGCTTATCCATTAAAGGAGTGAGCTCTAAGATGAGTTTGGATTCTGACATAGTAGGTTTTCACTTCGTTCAATTTGGCTCGCCTTAGCTCGCTAGGGCGCAAGCGCCCTACTAGTTGCGTCGTGAAGACATAATCAGACGCAAGATATACAAAAATAAATTAAACATATCTAAATACAAATTCAGAGCGGCATCAATATAACGGTCTTCCGGATATTGCTTGATTTTTTGGAAATCATAGGCGATAAAACCGGTAAAAAGTAATACTCCTATGCCGGAATAAACCATTTCGGCGGTGTTGCTCCAAGGAATAAAAATGCCAATCAGACCGGTAACGATCATGCCTATCAATCCGATAAAAAGAAACCCTCTCATGCCGGAAAGATCAATACGGGTGGTCCAGCCAAAAATCGCAGTCGCGCTAAACATTAAACCGGTTGCCAATAAAGCTTTGGAAAGAATGCCAACTCCCTCGGGCGTATTGGCCAAAATCGCAATAAGCGGAGCAGCCGTCATTCCTGAAAGAAAGGTAAAAAGTACGAAAAGAAAACGATTGAGAGGAATTTTTGTACTCCACATGCGGGAAGTAAAAACCAGTGCCAATTCAGCAATCATGGCCACATAAATCAAAGCCGGCTGCTGATAAAAATATTCAATCCAGTAAGTACTGGTGATATATACGCCGGCGGCGGAGCTGAGAATTGCAAGAGCGAAAAAACTCATTACCCTGCCGAAAAATGTAGGCTCGAAATTGCCGCGGGCGGAAGAAATGTCGTGATTCAGTGGATGCATATTCATGGGCTTTGTTGGTTAAATTTGATTGATTGGCTGGCGGAATTTAATTATAGGGAAAAGCCGAAAATTTTCAAGGGTGGATGTGGCGAAAATTCCCGGCAGCGACTTCCCATCCATGTTTTCTACAAAGTCGATATGCCTGCGAAATTTTTGGTGGTGAGAATTTGTTTGCTGGCAGTTCTCCAATGTCGCTAATTATCGTTTTCTGGCAGATTTAAACGTGCCTATTTTGCAGATAAAATTGGTCAAAAATGCTCGTGCTTCCCTCGGTTTTCAATTGCCAATTCTCCGGCTCCAGCAACTCATGGGCAATCAAACCATTATGTGCAAACTCGTGGTGAACATCGCACAGTGGAATCACGCTTTCATGGCTTCTTTCAAAGGCGAATGGAATGCGATGATGCATCACTTCGACAGTTTTTACACAGCCCGGATAGGCGCATTTATGATGATATTTCAGGCGAATTTCTTGATCTTTTTTATTGCGAATGCGGCGCGAAGGAAAAACATTTTTTTCATTCTCATGAAGTAGGTAATCCCGGATATCTACGGTTGCACTTTGTCCAAAGTCGTTCCCGGGCCTGCCTGTCCGGTAGGCAGGAACGGGTTTTTCGTCAATCACTTGATTGGATTTTTTTACAATTACGTTCCCGGGAATGACTTTTTGATCTGGAGCTTCCATTTTTTTGAGCATCACTCTCAAAGCCTCTCTGTTTGAGAGATTTTTTGCATATTTTTCTTTGAATTTCAGAAATAAAGTCTGCATTTCCGTGTCTAATTCGATCTGCATCTTGCTTGGAACTGCTTGGCAAAATCGAAGTATCGTCACCAGTCTCGCAGATTCATCTTTTTGATAGTGTTCCTCTAGATTTTCGCTATACCCTATCTTCTCTGCAAACATACTTTTCTGACCGGATGCTTCTCCATTTTTCATATTGTGTCTCAGCTCTTTCGTGAATTCAAAAAGTGCCGGTTTACTCATATTTCGAATATGTCCGGCAAAAATCTTTTCATTTTCCGGTGTAGCAATTGTCGCGACCAGAGCGACTTTATGAATGCCTTGAGTTTCGATCACCTGTTTTAAAAATGGCTTATTCTCCAAATGTTTCAAAGTTCTTATAGCCTTATTTACCAATTCTCTCGAAAGTTTCGCATATTTGAAGCCATATTCGTGAATTGTCCTACAGCCCCTTTCTTTGTAAATCTCTTTTTCGTAAATTTCCAGCAGCAATGAAATCAATTTGTTTTTCATTTTTATAATATCGAAGGATAATTTCACGAATTCTTTGTGCAGGCAATTTGAATTCTTGAGAAAATCTTCGTTTTTTTGTGCGATTCTTAGAACCTGATTTTGCGTCTCGTTTTCCATATGTTTTTTAATTAATTTTAATAGACCTGAATCGTATCAAATTAGCCATGAAAAACAACCAAAAAGCGGCTTGCAAAAGCTATTCCAACACATTTTTGTCGTAAAAATTATCGCATTGAATTTGTGTCTCAAACAAGCCCAGATTTAGGTTCGCATTTCGTGCAAAATTCTCAGTCAAGTCGAAGTAGAAAACAGTCTATTTCTGCCTAACAAAACAAGCTATATGCCCCGAAGTGACAACTGCCTTTTGAGCATATATGAAAGTAAATAGTCATTTCGTTCCCGGGAACGGAATTTTCTTCCTACCAAAAATCTTGCGATCCACTAAATTTCTCCCAACTTTTTTAGCGCTGAATCCGGGCTATTGATCAGCTTGTCCAGATTTTCAGCGATTTTGAAGATTCTTGATTTCAGCCTCAACAGGTCTGCTTTATTCAGATGAATTTTGGTTTTTTTATTCATGACAGGAATTTTTCAAGCTATTTAGTTACCGGGGAACTCCGGCCGTTGGTCAAATTCCACCTCCGGGGCTGGGTCAGGCAGTTTTCCTTTTAAAGAATCTCTTTTTTTCACTGCTGCCTCCTTCACTGCGGAAATAGCGCTATCGCACAGATAGGAAATCACAAGACTACTTGTATTCTTATTACCAATCACCTCCAAAAGAATACCTTCATCTTCAATCTTTGCGAACTCATCTAAAGTTTCTGCACTATTCACTCTTTTTGCTGTTGCCATCAAGCTATTTTGAGCCTGTCTCCTGATTTCTTCCGATATCATCACCTCTCCGTCATACTCTCCTGCGTACTCATAAAGTTCTATTAATCCAGGATATGGAAATTCTGGATCGGCAGCAATTTGTAGCATTCTTTTATGAATTTCACCTATGATGGGCTGCACTTGAAAAAGCGTGTTTTTTGCTAATTGAATTAGGGTCATAGAAGGCATCTCTGTTGGACTAGTTAGAATTTCCAGTATTTTCGTATAAATTTTATAAATGTACGCTTTGCAAACTTCCATGGAAGTTAAAATAATCAGGGTCTCAACCGGCATGTCTACTTTATCCAGCATATCAAGGAAAACTATGCCAGGCATCCTTACTTTCATCAAATCGTAGATTATCTGGGGAGGGAAAAATTCAGGATGGGAACCTATGAAGTATTGAAGAAGTTCGGGATCGTTCGCTCCAATTGTCTTTAATACAGAACTTTGCTCGCCTACAGAACTTTGCTCGCCGATTTCTTTAATTCGTCCGGGTGATGATAATTGTTTACGAGCAATAATTCTGATTGATTCATCTACATTCTTGGACAATAAGGCTGCCAATGTTATAACGGCAGTATTAGGATGTTTTGCAACACTCATCATGAGGTGCGCGTTGCCGGTCAAGCTCAGTAAGTCCAAGTCATTAGAGGAAGTCTTTGGATTTTCGGCCAGAACCAAAAGTTTCGTCAAGGCCAGTTGTTTTGTATTGTCGCTGCTTAATAGCTGTATTAAAACAGCCACCGAAGTTTTGATGTTGTTGACCAGTTCAAGTTTCCAACTGCCAGCTAACGTTCCGAAACCTGGCGGCATTTTTTCAAAAATATTCTTAACTATTCGCTCATCCACGTTGGCTCTGCGTATCAGTGTCAGCATGACTCGGGCAGATAGCCCTGGTCTTTTAGAAATCTCTAATAGAGTTATATTATTAGTATTTTCGTGGACGCAGATTGCCTTTAGAATTTCCTCATTATCGATTCCTGCCAGTACTGACAATTTGTATATACCAGTTTTTGGATCGCTGGCTATTTTTAGGGCCTGTTCCATAGCCGGGACTGAAATTAAGGAGTCTTCAGATTTGGTCAGTTTGAACAGGCGATCTATTTCAATTTTTGGATTTTGGATTTCTGCCAATACTTCCTTGGCGGATGCCAATTCCCCAGACATCTCCGGCCTAAGTAAGCCCATTATTTCCTTCAAATCCTCTTCCATCTCTGCGATCTTGCCCATAGTAGCAGGGTTATGCAGAGCTTTCACGCCAGTCGGGTTGTTCTTGAAATCTTCGATCTTTTGCGAAAGATCCAGAACCATGCTGATAAGATTTTCACGTAGGACTTCCGCTTCTCTTTCAGCTTCAACCGTTATATTTGCAGGGTCGGAGAGCTTCTGCTCAACTTTTTCAGCCTGCTTTTTAATGTGCAGGACTTCTTTTTGAAAATTTTCGATATTAGCCATTTTTGTTTTTGTTATTTTCTATGATCACGTAGTTATTCTACACCATTATTCCCCCATGAGTCAAGCCGGTTGATTCGGATCGTTTGTTTTTTCCTGATCTATTCACTAAGCTTGGTTTTATGAATCATGAGATGGGCAATTTAACCTGGGTGGAAATTTCAGGTGAAGCCTTGATGAATAATATCAGGCAATTCAGAAAAATTGTTGGATCGAATGTCTTAATTTGCCCATGTATTAAAGCAAATGCCTATGGGCATGGGCTGGTTTTGTGCGGGAAAGCTTTTTTGGAAGCGGGGGCGGATTGGCTGGCGGTGAATTCACTGTATGAGGCGCGGGCACTGAGAGAGGCGGGGGTTGAAGCGCCGCTATATATTCTGGGCTATGTGGCGCTGAACGATCTGGAGGAAGCGGTAAATCTGGACTGCAGGATGGTGGCTTACAATAGGGAAAGTATCATGAGCCTGGGCAAAATCGGGAAGGCGACAAAAATTCACATAAAAGTGGAAACCGGAAATAACAGGCAAGGGGTTTTGATGAAGGATTTGGTGGAATTTGTGGAGTTCGTGAGGGGCTATGAAAATATTGAGATAGAGGGTTTGACTACGCATTTTGCGAATATAGAGGATACAACCGATCATACTTATGCGGAATTGCAATTGGCTAAATTTAATGAGTCAGTAATAAAATTGGAAAAAATTGGTGTAAATGTACCAATCAAACATTGTGCGAATTCGGCGGCGGCGATTTTGTTTCCCAAGACACATTTTCAAATGGTGAGAATTGGAATTGCGAGCTATGGCATGTGGCCATCAATAGAGACCTGTATTGAGCATGGGGGGGTAGCCGAACCTGCCAAATTGCAGCCGGCGCTCACCTGGAAGACCAGAATTGTCCAAATAAAAACCGTGCCTGCGGAAGAATATATCGGCTACGGTTGCACTTATAAGACCGGCCATGAGACGCGGCTAGCAATTCTGCCGGTAGGATATTATGACGGCTATGATCGCGGGGTGAAAGATGGTTATGTCCTGATCAAAGGTAGGAGGGCTCCAGTGCGTGGTAGAATTTGTATGAACATTATGATGGTGGAGGTGACGGATATTCCCGCAGTGGAACTGGAGGATGAAGTGGTTTTAATAGGTGGAGAAATTACCGCTGAGCAATTTGGAGCATGGGCCGGAACCATTAACTATGAAGTGACGACGAGGATCAATGAGAGAGTGTTAAGAGTTTTGGTCTAGCTGTTCTCAATAATCTTTTCCAAAAAATCCATAGGATACATTTTGGGATTTTCGGCCAGGGCTTGGTGAAAAATTACAGTGGAAGGCGTGAGGCCGGGAGTGCTATTGGCTTCAATAATAATTAATTCGCCGGTGTTGACTTCCATAAAAGCATCGATGCGGGCGTAGCCGGAAATGCCCAGAGTTTTGGCGACAATTTCCAGGCGTTGACGAGTCTTTTCAATAGCGGATTTTTTCACATAAGGCTGGGGCGGAGGAGTGATGTTTACGCCCGTACCTCCCTGAAATTTCTCTTCCAACGTCAGAACTGTGCTGCCGGCCACTGTTAAGCTGGGATTCATAGCCCTGATTTTTTCACCCTTGCCAAGTACCCCAATGGTCACCTCGATCCAATTGGAACTTTTTTGCCACTTTAATTTGTTTTTTATTACGCTAATTCTATCTGTACAAATAAATTGTTCGAACATGAGGTTTTCCGGCTTGGGGGCCGGCATTTCTATTATATTATGCTGATTTCTATTTAGAGCGTACTTGGGGATATGTGTTTGTTCACGTCTTAATGTATCAAGATAAATATTCAACTCTTTGAGATTCTCTAATTTCACAATACCGGTAGAACAACCGTCCGCCGGAGGCTTAACGATAATTGACCTGCAATTTAATTCCGTTTTTAAATGTTGCCAAAAGTTTTTAAGATTTTGGTGATTGTAGTTCAGTAGTTCATAAGTATTGATAAGTTGTTTTTTAGGAATGGAGATGCCATGTTTTTCCAGGCTCTGAAGGGCTTGGCCGGTAGCATATTTATCAATGCAAAGTGCGGAAGCTTGGCTACCGGAACCATTAAAAGGTTTGCCAATTTTTTCCAGCATTTTTTGCAATGTTCCATTTTCCCCTATTCCACCATGGAGGCCAATGAAAACATACCTGGATTTCCTGATAAATTCCTCCAAAGTCATTTTTTCCGGAAGGAAAAGTTCTTCATTCAAATGTCCGGGCTGAGCGGCAAGTTTTTCAATTACACGGCGGCGCAATGGTTTGAGCTCGTGTTCGAAATCGTCAGCCGCACGACAAGTCGCGCTAATTTCCTCAACGGTATGATTTAGAGTTTTGGAATAAGGAAGACGCCAAACAGTTTTGTCGTCTAAATCCAGAAGATAGGGATGCGGCTGATATTTTTTTGATTTTCTCAATTTGAGCCAGACATTGGTGCCACTCATGACGGAGACCTGGCGTTCGGAGGTGCTACCACCGAATAGAACATTTACCGGATATTTTTCGGTAGAATTGGTAGCCGGAGCCGTGGGAAATTTTAAACCATATCGGATGCAGGCATTCCGGACTATAAAGTGCAATAAATCGCTATGACTAAAACCAACTTGAGCAGACTGAAGAAAAAGAAAACTATTTTGCTCCATGCCGCTGATGGGATTGAAATCAGAAAACCAGAGATTACCGTTGGGAAGAAGCCAGCCATCAAAACGAGCAAAATCGCGCATTCCAAGTGTTTGAAAAAGTTGTTCCGCCTGAGCCTGAATTTTTTCTGTAATTTCCGAATCGAAACGTGGCGGACAATGATAAGTTACCTGCCTTGTCGCCAGATATTTTTTGCGAAAATCAAAAATTTGATTTTTGGAATAATCGATTTCTATTTCAGTGGGAAAAAGTGCTACCGGCAGGCCGAAACGATTCTGCAAAATTATAACGGTAAATTCGGTGCCGGTACAAAATGGCTCTATGACAACGCGCGTATCGATGCGCTTTCTAAAAATTTCCTTAGTGGCTTCCAGTGCTTCCTGTAAAGTGGAAACAGAATACACCCCGATGCTGGACCCACCGGTGGCAGGTTTAATAATAGCGCGGGTGACTTTATGGGCGGTGAAGAATTCCTGCAGATTTTTTCTGAAATTCTTGGGCTCGTGAATTTTCAGGACTGTAGAGGGAAGAGTATAGAAGCCTTTTTCTTTTATAAATTTGTTGGCGCGATATTTATCAAAACAATTGTAACAGGCATTTTTATCAGAACCAATGTAAGGAATACTATTTTTTTCAAACAGGGCTTGAATTTCTCCATCCTCACCAAAAGTGCCATGAATAACAGGAAAAGCCATATCTACCTGTTTGAGAAGTTTGATCAAGCTTTTTTCCGTAAGTCGTTTGCCGGTATCGCTTAATTTAAAGTCAAAATCGGAAGGAGTGTTTGAATAAAGCTGATCGCGGGAAATGGCGTAAGCGTGCCTGTAATGATCAAAGTAAATTGGAATAATTTCTATTTGCTCCGAATGCAGATGATCACAAACCGAGCGGGCGGAGTTTAAAGAAATCCCCCTTTCCAGAGACGGTCCGCCGCAAAGAATCGCTATTTTGAATTTGTCTGTTTGCATATCGTGTGTGAATTATAACAATAAAATGCCGTTTTTCAAGCAAAATGATATTTTTTTGTAAAAATCAGTATAGCGATTTTTAGCTTAATTAAGGTAATATTGTTAATTTTTGTATTAAATTAGATGAATAGTATTATTTCTTGCAATTTTAGTCATTTCACAATGTCCTTAAAAAATCTTTGATTTTGCCTATATGCATGATGACCAGATACCTGATCAGCCGTGATCCATTTTCCGGTATTCTTTGTACAATTGATCGATTTTTTCCAGTTCTTCGGTTTTTAGCTGTAATTGCCACTCTTGCACCTCATCTTTTTCATTTCCAATCAAGCCGTTATGGGCAAATCTGCCGGCAGGCAGGTTCATGATGTATTTTGCAAATAGGCTTGAGGGATTCGTGAGATTGGCTGCTTGCAAAACGATCGGTATGGTGAAAGACTTCAGCCGGTCGGCTACAGCTTGGATAGCTGCATCTGCCGGTCGTTTTTTGTAAAAGATTTCGGCGGAGATGGGCGAAAATATAACGGGATTTTTTTGATTCCTTTATTTTTCCATTGATTTTCATGTCATTGTGAACCTCTTTTTTATCACACTCACCATGCTCGTCTGGAAATTTTTTTTTAAAATTTCCGTCCCGGGAGATGACTATCCATTGATGGAGAACGCTTTAGTCCCCATGCCGAATTATACCCAGCTGGTTCATGTGAACTTTTTACCAGTGTCTCTCAAAAATGCTTGACAAATGTCCGCTCGTGTTGTAGGGTGAGTTCTATAATTTTTATAATTACTTTTTTATGAAAAAATCATTGATGAGGAGCTTATCCGCACTACTGATAGCGGCTCAAATTTCTGTAGGAGCGGTTTCCGCAGCGAGCCTGCCTGCAGGTCTCCCGGTAGGAATTCCAACTATTATTTATGCTTTAACCGCAAAGGAAACTCCCAAACCCCAGACAGTACTTCCGGATCAGGAATTTGAGGCCTTTGATTTCGACTTATATTCGCGTGGATATGCCGCTGAAGACGCAATAATAAAAGGCATGTCTTTTTATATTAATGGCACTATTAACCCCGCCTCATTAGCAACCGTAAGACTTTACGATTTAGATTTAAAGGAAAATATATCAAGTCCAATACCAGTTGATCTTTCTGGTAATGTAAATTTTAAAGGCTTAAACCTTAAAGTTAACAAACAAAAAAAGCGTATTGCCCTAAATGTTAAAATTGGTCCAGCCGAGGTTAGCACACCAGATTCCTTTTTTGGCTTCTCTCTCGATACAATCGAGGCACAAGGCTTATCTTCCACCAATAGTCTTTCACTACAAAAGGGAAAAATATTTGCAAGTAATCTTTTCACAGTTGTAGGTGCAAAACTTGCAATTGCAAAATCAGCTGATCAACCACCATCCACGCTAAATCCCGGATTCAAACAGAAAGTTTTCAAATTTCAACTTCAGTCCAAGCCCAATACTGTAAAAGTCAGTCAAGTTGTCTTTCAGTATAATTATTCCGGTCCGGATATTCTTAAAGCGCTTTACCTTCAGGATGGCCCTGGAAAAGACCTTGGCAAAAGCACCATAGCAACGGTATCACCCGGCGTGGGAACGGCGACATTTGATCTTGCTGATAACCTTTACGTTTTCCCTGAGCAGATATCTTACGTTACTGTTCTGGCAGATCTGCCGGTCAAAGGCTCTCAACCCTCAGTTTTTAGTTTTTCAGTTAAGGAAATTACCGGATTTAACCAGCTTACCGGTCTAAAAGTTACAGTGGAAGGTTCAGCCATTGGAAATACTATGGTCGTAGGGTTCTGAAATTTAGTTGGAGGGGAAGCTAAATGCCCACTCACTTCCTTCGTGGCTGCTTGATTTTCCATCCCCTTTTCCGTATATTTCACGCACTTATGAGATTTTTTCGCGGTATTAAAAAAAGATCCAGCGAAGCGCATTTTTTAGCTTTGGATATTGGAACGGATTACGTGAAGGCTTTGATATGTGAGGCTGAAGGCACTAAAAAGGCTAAAGTTCTTGGCGTTGGCATTAAACAGCAAAAACTTGGTGACATGAATAGTGGCGTGGTGACAGATATCGCCTCGGTGATTGCCAATTGTCACACCGCGATAAGGGAAGCGGAAAATATGGCTAATGTCACGGCTTCCAAGATGATTCTGGGGATTTCAGGAGAATTGGTGAAAGGTGCAACTATTACCACCAGCTACGTGCGCAACGATGCCAATAGCAAGATTGACTTGGCCGAATTGAAAAATATCGTGCATAAAGTACAATGGCGAGCTTTTGATCAGGTGAGAAGCCAGCTTTCCGATGAAACCGGCTACAGTGAAATCGATGTGAAATTGGTGAATGCCGCGATCGTGGATGTGCGTATTGATGGTTACAAAGTTACAAATCCCACCGGTTTTCAAGGTAAGGAAGTGACGCTGAGCATTTTCAATGCTTTTGCTCCGCTGGTTCATTATGGAGCACTGCAAACCATTGCCTGCGAAATAGATAAAGAGCTTTTAGCGATTGCCGCCGAGCCCTATGCTCTCACCAGATGCATGGAAGAAGATGGACAATTTGGAGCGATCTTTTTGGACGTGGGAGGTGGCACGACAAATGTGGCCGTGGTTAGAGATGGAACAGTTGAAGGCACAAAAATGTTTACGCTTGGCGGGCGCACCTTCACCAAGCGACTTTCCCAAACTCTCAACATTTCCTTCAAGGAAGCGGAAGAAATCAAGCTGCTTTACAGCGAAGACAAGCTGGAAAGGCAATCTCATAAAATAGTCAGAGAAGCCATGAAAAGCGACTGTGATGTCTGGCTTTCCGGAGTAATTTTGACACTGGAATCTTTTCAACATGTTGACGTATTACCTTCAAAAATTTATCTTTCCGGTGGTGGAGCACATTTACCGGAAGTGAAAGAATCCCTGGAAACTATGGAATGGGTGAAACTCCTCCCATTCACAAGAAAACCTCAAGTCAGCTTCCTCAATCCCAAGATGGTCAGCAATGTCGTAGACGAAACAAAACTTCTAAAAGATCAGCAGGACATTATGCCAATGGCTTTGGCAAATCTTGCGCTGGGTTTCATGGGCGAGGAACAGCCACTTTCAAAATTGCTGAAGAAAGTGGTGCGCTTAATGCAAATATAAATGGTTGCCAAAAAAAAACAGACTGAAAAAAAGATAGATACAGCTTCCCGGGAAGCTGATAAATCCGAGATAATTCAGCCAAAAAAGGTTGTATATGCGGAGATTGATGATGAGGTGACAATTTTATTCGACAAGCTAAAACAGACAAATACCAAGAGTGTTTATATTGTTGTGCCTAAGCGCGCAATCCTATTTCAAAGTGTGATTAATTTAAAGATTCTCAAGCGTAAGGCGGAGGATGATGGCAAGAAAATTTTCCTCATTACCAATGACAAGAATGGAATTCATTTGGCTCAAAAAATTGGAATTGAAGTTTATGACAAAGCCAATTCCGAAGGAAAATCAGCTTTGTTCACCTCTGAGGTGGAAGATGAAAAACTCCGAATCACACCTCTAAAAGCCAGCATAAATGCAGTGGAAGAAGCAGCTCCCACACGCATGGCGGAAAAAAAACTTTCCATCGGTGAAATTCTACGGAATGCCAAAGGTAAAAAAATGATAGATATTTCGAAAATCAAGACGGCGGAAAAAAAGCAGGATTTACAAAAGGCCAAACCCAAATTTGTCATAGTGTCACCAAATAGACACGCGCTTATCGGCTTGGTCTCCATCACTTTAATAATTCTGTTAGTGATAATTTATGTGGCTCTCCCGGGTGTAACAATCTATCTGACTCCGACAGCGAGCGTGCTCGAAAAATCTGTCAACATTACTTTAGCTGATGCGCAAAAAAATCTTGCGGAATTGGAGACGAAACCGTCTCACATGATCGCCAGCTATCCCATTGCCACAAAAGTTTCAAAAACAATTACCCAATACTCTACCGGCAAGAAATTTTCAAATAAAGGCGCTAATGCCAGCGGTAAACTCACAATTGTAAATACTTTAAATTCTGCAAGACCGCTCATCACTCAAACACGCTTTCAAACCAAGGAAGGTATTGTTTTTAGAATTAATGGTGACGTGACAGTGCCGGCAGCGGATGCCAATGGTGCGGGAAAACTAGAGGTATATGTTATTGCCGATCAGCTGGATGCAAATAGTTCTATTGTTGGTGAAAGAGGAAATATCGGCCCAACAAGATTTTTTCTGCCGGGGCTGAAAGGCGAAAGTCAAAACAAGGTTTATGGTGAAAGCGCCGGAGAAATGAAAGGCGGTATCACCGATTATGTGACTTTTGTAAGCCAACAAGATATCGATGCGGCAAAATCCAGAGTTAAAGATGAATTAGGCAAAACGGCGATTGAGCAATTGAAAACTGCTATAAGAGAGAAAGCGGCTTTAAATCAACAAGGTGATAATTTTGATCTGTTACAGGGTGACAGCCAGGCGATCAAGACCGGTGAAATTGTGGTGATGGTGGATGAAATGTTGATAAATAGAGAAATCCCCGATTTTCAGATAACAGCAAGCATGGATGCAAGTGGAGTTTACTACAATCACGCGTCGATGTTGGAGATTTTGAAGGATGAACTTTTACTGAAGAAGAGTCCGCAGAAAGAACTATTGCGGATCAATGAAGGATCTACTACTTACAG
>CAYZOB010000071.1:0-7923 GCA_964480115.1 uncultured Candidatus Peribacteria bacterium | reverse complement strand
CCCCCCCCCCCCCCCCCCCCCCCCCCCCCCCCCCCCCCCCCCCCCCCCCCCCCCCCGTGCTCGCGATGGGCCACGGTGCTGGCTATTGTGCCGCTGATTCTGTTGCATGTTTTTGGGGAAATGCGCTCTCTGCTGATTTACAATTTCATTGGCGCCTGCGGCGCCTTGTGGTTTTGGATCGGAGCTGGAAGTTCGATTCATCCATTCATCTAATTTGTCCATTGTCTTGGTTTACTAAAATATTGTCTTTGGTCGCTTACCGTAAGAATGGTAGCACAGGTGGAGAGTTTATACCAGCAAAAATTTAATCACAGCTGAGGTGGTGGGCGCAAAAGACAGCAAAACGGACATGCGGTGGCAGATGAGCGTGTGCACATGATGTTCCCGTTGCGTGACGAAATTCAAGCTTTATAAAATTGAGCTTATGGCGTTTTGAGTTTTTACATCAAGCACAAAAATGTTGCTGTATCTCTTCTTGTCCCACAGGTTTGCATGGGTATTTAAAGACCTCAGCATTACCAAAGGAATTTCAGTGCCGTTGCCGTTGCAACTTCTACTCAATTCTTCGAATGTCAAAAACTCTACTTCTCCCGCATAGCCCAGTTTTCCAAAAAGGGTTTTCCATTTTGCCTCACTATTCTGCCTCACTACCTCACGATGGGGAACAATTACTCTCAATTTGCCGCAAGCTTCTGCGAGCTCGATTGCTTTCCGCATTTTGGTAAGTGAAACTTTAGCCGCATCGAATTCTTGAACACTTGGTGACGCTTCCTGCTTAGGCGGTTTCGCGTCAGGATTTTGATCTTTTCCCTTTTTGCCTCTTTTAGCAGCCGGCCGGTGCTCATCAAAAAGATCAAGCGTACTTACAAGACTCGTCTTGTGTTCAACTGTTCTTAGCGGTCCGCCAAGTTTGCCTAATCTCTCAGCCAATCTCGCCCTCATTTCTTCAAGAATTTTCAGAATTGAAATTATTGTCATTAATCCTTCCTCCTGAAAAGTAAGATCTTCCATTTCCTCCATAAGCGGTCCTATTTTCGTCAAAAGATCCAGAATAGCAAAATGCTCGATGCCGGCAATTCTTCGCTCTATTCCTCTTTGAATGTTCCTCTGGAATTTTTCGTATTGCGCCTTTGGCCTTGCCGTAGCCAAAATACCCGAAATCTCATTCAGTTTAACGCTAAAGGCATAACGCAGATATTCTATACCACCTTTTTCAGCAACTTCATGTACTTCTTTCAACTTGCGCACAGGCTCTGGCAAAAATGCAAATAGCTGATTTGCAGCCAAAAGCATACCTCTAACATGCGTAATAACAGCTTCCTCATCCCAGCATGCCGGCACTTGCTTTTCAAAATTGCCCATATACGTAAGCCATTGTCGGTACACGGGGGTGTCTTGCGGATGCTCACGCACCGCTACATATAGCGCTTCAGATACCAGTTCATATTTTCGAATTTCAGCCATGAGAAATGCAAATTAAGTGCAGCAGGATAGGGTAAAAATCAAATTAAATCAATAGATTAAAAGCCCTCATCGGTTGATGGGGGCTTTTAATTTTTCAGGCGGGCGATTTAATTCACCTGCCGTTAATCGATAACAGCTGCCCGGCTCAATGATAGCAATTCTTCCAGACGGCTTAGTACGGCGGCTAATTCGGCGCGTAGCAATGGCTGACCGCAACCCCAAGTGCCGGCTCTGTCACCACCGTAACCGGTCATGATCTTATTGGCAACGATGTAGCTGACAGCGGCAGAATCACGGCAGGAATTCATATCACGGAAGTCACCGGTGAATTTGCCGGAACCTTCTACCGGTAGACTATCTTTTTCAAAGGCGACCATCCAGGAAGCAACTTCATCACGAGTGACTGATTCGTTCAATGGCCCATTGAAGCGAATGCCCTGAGCTACGGCTTCATTTACAGCACAATTCGCCCAAGCGGGCACTCCTTTTACTCCGGTGGCTACGCCGGCCGTCAAGGCACATTCACCATCAACACCCTTAATGCCGGCGGTGCGCTCAATGGCAATCAGAGCTTCAGCTCTAAGAGTAGAGCGTCCAGGACCAACATTACCGGTACGATTGCCAGCGCTGTCACTCTCACCTTTGAAAGAAGTAGAGTTCTGCAAATAGCTGTAATACCAGGTCGAAGGATCGATATCGCGGAAACGACAACCTCCCACACGGTAACATTCATCAGTGTTCTGCTTTTCAGCGCCGCTAAGAGCCTGCTCAAAGGCGGCCACATCTTCACCGGTCACATCGCCATTTTCAGCATGAAGTTTTAGAGCTTCAGCCTGGGATTTAACGGCACCAGCCGATTCACCAAATAAATTCAAAGAGGTGGCGCGTTCCAGAGCGGCACGAACGCGGGCATACAGATCGGCCTTAATTTGGGACTTGGCTTTATCAAAGGAAACCAAAGTATCAATTGTGGCATTTTTGGCAGCTTCAGTATCGGTACGGGCATCTTTCGGTACGTCCTGAAGAGCTGTCATACTGGTCTGAATCTGTTCTTCGGTTTTAGTACTTACTTTAACCTGAGCCAGACGAGCCGTCAGCTGCTTGATCTTCTCATCGAGAATGGCGGCGAAACGTTCGGTGGCTTTATCCACGATCCTGGTAACGAGGGCATCCATCTCTTCATTACTCAAATTGCCAACATTGGAATAGACAGAGGTATTCACTTTTCCATCGCCAATTTCAAGATCAATTCCACATTGTTCAGCGGACAGTTTCACCGGTTCTTCAAAACGGAAAATCTTGTCCAGAACCTGGCCGGCGGCTTCCTGATCTCCCGCGTCATAAGTAACTTTTGCGTCAGACATCAGGGCTTCCACCTGGGTGAAAAGCGTCTCGATTTTTTGGCATTGGTCTTTAGCTCCAAGATTCTTAGCTTTAATTTGTTGACGGGCATCGGCGATACCGTTTCTGATGTCATAAATCGTGTCGGTGACGAAAGTGTCACGGGCGGTATTGGCGTTATTATTGAATTTGTCATTTAGAGCGTCTTCAATATCCTGGCGTTCATCATAAAGATCCTGGACGGTGTATTGATCCGCTTCCTTACAAATCGCAGGAGTTTTGGCACGCAATTCTTTCATGGCAGAGAATTCTTCGGTAATAGAGAAAGTGCCGGATTTGCGCATTGATTTAACATTTTCTTCCAACATTTTAATACGTTCATCAAGCTCATTCTGAAATTGGATACAGCGCATGTAGGACTGGGAATTGGCAGCCTTGGTACGGAGCGTGTCCATCAGACTACTTAAGGCCGTAACCTGCTCCTGGACAGATTTACCCAATTCGTCCGTACAAATTACTTTCGTACCCAATGGGAATAATTTATCTATGGCATCGTAGGCCGCACGCGCAGCTTTTATCAGAGTTATAAGATCGTCAGGAAGAGCCATACCCTTAGGCAAAAACTTTCCGGAAGCCTCAATCTGTTTAAGTTCGTATTTGTAACCCCGGGACTGCTCTTTAGCCATACGGCATTGGTCAAATTGAGGGTAGATTGGTGGTTGAGGAATAGGTGGCTGCATCTTGTCGTCGCTGCAGTAGGTATAGGTGCAACCGTTGGGAGATACTCCTTTCTGGTATGTTTGACCTTCAGCGCATTTGACAGGCATTACGGCGGGGCAGATCGGTTCCTTAACATTGTCGGATTTGCAATAATTATAGCCGCCACAAGTTCCTTTGCCTTCGACTTTCACCATAGTTTGGCCCGCAGGACAGGAAATGACCGTAGGCATGGATGGGCAGATTTCTTTAACCGGAGGCTTGACCGGGTCTGTCGTGTCATCAAATCCGGGACAAGCACGAGTCGAACCCGGGGTATTACCGGACATGCCGCCGGACATTGGTGGCCACCAGGCGCACCAGTCAGAGGAAGAACCGGTTTGGCCCGGTTCGATACAACGGGAGGAATTGTATGATGAGGTGCCGGTTGAGCCTTTTGGAGGACATAAGCCCCAGCCTGTGCCGAGTCTGCTGAGAATGGCTTTTACCTCAGATGAAGTCCACATCATTGTAGTGGTGTTGTCGGATTTCTTTGCTTCGCAATAGGCTTTATTGCCAGAATAGAAAACCATGCCTCCGCCGCCACCGCACCAATAACTGGAATAGCCGGTGGTTGAGGAAGTGCTCATTTCTTTAGTTTCGCCGGGTTCAACACAGTAAGTGTCGGTGGCTGAGCAGTATTTGGAACCGGAAGGACAGCTTTCACTCCAGCCTACACATGAGCCTCCTCCGCCGGATAAATTACATTTCTGACCGTTAGAACACCAATAGGTGCTATTGGAGTCGGTCCATTTATCGCCCTTTTCTTTACAGCCGGTATTTGTTGGTTCGCAAGCACCATAACCGGCGGGCGGTTCAGGTGGTTGCATCGGAGTTGTCATCGTGGCAGTGCCGGTTTGATATTTCATTTCGGCGCAATATCTATCGTTATTGGGATCGGTATCTTTTATTTTCTGGTAAAAGGTCATGCCGTTTGAGCAATAACCTGTAGAAGAGCCGTAGCCGCCTGTCGGAATACATTGGGTGTCACCGGGTTTGCAGGAACCGAAGCCGGCTGGAGCCGGGCCACCGTTAGCCACGCAAGTCATTTGATCTTTGGAATAATAACTCATACCGCGAGTACACCATTTACCGCTTACGAAGGCGACGGTTTGGCCGATATCCACGCAATTAGTGTCGCTTGGTTTGCAGGCCGAAGTGCCGGCGGGAGCCTGTGGCTGTGTGCCATCGTTACTCCAAGCAGCACAAGTTAGTTCTCCGGTGGGGTAGTAGAAAGATTGACCACTTTGACACCAGGAGTTGGCGGAACATTTTTTACCGTTCTCGCAGGCGGTGCCGGTTGTCGTCGTGTTATTGACACAAGCCGTACCGCTCCAGTACTGGCTGCTTGGGCATGTGGTGGTAGTGGTGGTCGTACTTGTTACGGCACAGTAGTCAGTACTGGTACTAGTGCCAGTACCGCTGCTATTACCAGCCCATAAAGTACCCGTACAAGGAGTTGGAGGGTAATCGTTGCTGGTAGCTGCATTACTTCCCATAATTGGCATACAATGCCAACCGCGAGCACCACTGCCGGTAGACCCTTCTTTCATCCAATAATTTGGAGAAACGCAATTTCTTGCAGTAGAGGTAGCCGGATCAATATATTGACCATCCTTAAAAATAGTGCCCATTAAAGTAGGGCCGGCGGTTGAACTGGCTGTGCCGGGCACAACTACGCTCACCGCGGTGCTGCCTGAGCAGCCTGAAGCATTACAAGCTTCAAGTTTATACTCATAGGTTCCGCTCGTGGTTGGGGCTGCTATTTGAATAGCTCCGCTGTTTGCCGGAAAACTCCAGGTCGAAGTACCGGTAGGCTGGAAAGTCGTTAGCCAAGCCGTGCCGGAGAGATGCCAAGACAAGCGATATTCGCTTTCATTGCTGGCATTGTCTGTTAATTTTATTTGAATTTCAGGGCCATTGGGAACAGTCGAATAGGTGGCAGTAACTCCCGAAGGTGCCGCCGGAATGGAAGTAGAAGCCGTAACGCTGAAAGTAAACCAAGTACTGAGAGGAGTTACGCCATTTACCGGTGAAAAATTGGCATAATATTTGTAATAGCCGTTGGCGGTATTGGGCGTGGTGACACAGTTAATTTTTGCCTTGGCAACTCCGGAAGTTGGCAAGTGTAATGATCCGACATCTACGGTACAAGTCGGCATGACGGCCGAACCGGTAATAGTCGGGGCGGTGTCCTGGGTAATAGAAATGGCCGTATCACCTTCAGTGGTACAATTCGTGGGCCAGGCGCTAATATCAAAGGTGGCGGGGGTGCCAGCCGCGACGCTGGAGCTGCCGCCGATACCTATGGAATAATTACAACCGGTAGTTACGTCAATTTTTGCTTTTGTGCCAACGCTAAAAGCGGTGGCGATGATCACCAGTAAGAAGCCGACCGCGGCATACCAATAATTACCGCACCATTTACAGTGGGTTTTACATGTTTTCATGTGTGGGTTGGGTTATTTTGTTTTTATTTTTTGACACGCAGCCATGAGGAGCGCATCATTCATGACTAGACTATACTATGATTTTTTTAATTTGTCAAGCTGGCGCTGAGGTGATTTTTTTTGTATAATTTTTTTTAGTATGGATAAAAGAAGTAAAATTGCAATTTTGGGTTTCGGGGTGGAAGGGAAGGCCGTGCTGGCATATTTGGAAAAACATGAGTTGCGGGATGTAACGATTTGTGATCAAAATGTGGACTTGAAAGTGGAGTTGCCGCAAGGAGTTTCGGCGAGGCTGGGAGTGGATTATTTGAAAGGGCTGGAGAATTTCGAGGTAATATTCAGGAGTCCGGGAGTGAAATTTTTGGATCCGCGGGTGCAGGCGGCAGTGGTGGCGGGGGTGGAAGTGACGAGTGCCACTAATTTTTTTGTGGAACAATGTCCATGTCCGATTGTGGGTGTAACCGGTACAAAAGGGAAGGGGACGACTTCAACTTTAATTTTTGAAATGCTGAAAAAGGGTGGCAGGGAGTCCGGCGTGAATGTTTTTCTTGGTGGAAATATTGGCCAATGTCCTATGGAATTTTTGGATAATTTGAATGGAGATTGCGTGGTGATTTTGGAATTGTCCAGTTTCCAATTGCAAGATTTGAATGGGAGTCCGTCAAGCCGGGCAGGCGTGAAATATGCGGTGATGCTGAATACCACAGTGGCGCATCTCGATTATCATGAGGATCGCGAGGAATACATGGAGGCGAAAGAAAAATTGCTGACGAGACAGGGGAAGGGTGGCGTGGCGGTTTTGAATAAAGATTATGAATACAGCAAATATTATGCGCCGTTGGTGAAGGGTGATTTGAAGTGGGTGAGCATAAAAGAAAAAGTAAAGGACGGAGCTTGCGTGGCGGGCGGTGAAATTTTTTATGCCGCGAATGGCAAGAGCGAGAAAGTGGCTGATGTAAGCGAAATGGCTCTGGTCGGTTCACATAATTTGGAAAATATTTTGCCGGCGGTGGTGATAGCGCGCGAGCTGGGTGTGTCCGCGGAGGCGTGTCACGAAGTTATAAAAGAATTTAAAAATTTGCCGCATCGTTTGCAGTTTATTCGCGAAGTGGGGGGGATAAAATTTTATAATGATTCGTTTTCGACGGTGCCGGAGACCTCGATGGCGGCGGCTGACAGTTTCAGTGAGCCGTTGGTACTGATTGCAGGAGGATATGATAACGGAGCGGATTATGGCACATGGGCGGAGAAAATTTTGACGCGAGAAAATCTGCACACGGTGATTTTGATCGGAGCAACAAGCGATAAAATGGAGAAGGCGTTGGTGGAGGCGGAGGGAAGGATGAGTGGCGCGCACCTGTTTCCCACAAAAATTTTACGCAGAAAAGCCCTGGAGGATGCGGTAATCGATGCTTACGCGGAAAGCGATTCCGGCGGAGTCGTGGTAATGTCTCCGGCAGCACAGAGCTTCGACATGTTTAAAAATTACAAAGAAAGGGGAAATGAATTTGTCACGCAGGTGAGGAAGCTGAAGTAGAACTAGACTTCCTGAATCCATAGCGAGCAGCGAAAGCCGCCAACGGGAAGGTGATACTCACGGTAGGCATTGCGCCGGCGGATGCCAGCAGCATTGACATACCACGAGAGGTCTTTTTTGCGAGTCGCAGCATCAGTTTTAAGATGACTCCAAGTACCTTGCTCGGTAATAATTCCAGCCTCTTTTAATTCCTTATATACTGCCAGATCCATTAAGTCTACGCCCCATTCCTGTGTGGCAATTCTTTCGGCTTCGGGATAATCAATGTCTCGTACACCGGCTGGGGAGGAAGCGGAACAGCTGTCGAAACGGAAACCATTTTTACCACCTCTCTTCTCTCTTGTTACTCCCACTTCATGACCATTTTCTTCCATT
>CAYZOB010000070.1:0-15594 GCA_964480115.1 uncultured Candidatus Peribacteria bacterium | reverse complement strand
AATGGAAGAAAATGGTCATGAAGTGGGAGTAACAAGAGAGAAGAGAGGTGGTAAAAATGGTTTCCGTTTCGACAGCTGTTCCGCTTCCTCCCCAGCCGGTGTACGAGACATTGATTATCCCGAAGCCGAAAGAATTGCCACGCAGGAATGGGGCGTAGACTTAATGGATCTGGCAGTATATAAGGAATTAAAAGAGGCTGGAATTATTACCGAGCAAGGTACTTGGAGTCATCTTAAAACTGATGCTGAGACTCTCAAAAGAGTCCTCTCGTGGTATGTCAATGATTATGGCGTCGGTCTGAACGATTCTGTTAATCGCGATCACAATGGCGGTTTTCGTTGCTCGCTATGGGTGGAGGAAGTTTAGCCTTTGATTCTCTTGTTTAAGCCATGAATTAAGATGGTTATGATTTTCAGGAAAGTGAATTATTCTTGTCGGGCAGGCTTTTTTTTGCTAATCTGTAATAAAGAAGGGCCAATTTTAGGCTCGGCCGGGCAAAATTACTCATTTAACAAATTTTTATGACTGATCCAATGCGATTTTTTAGGGATCGCTACTATTCTCCCGGGGAAATGGCGCGGCTGCGTCAAATTGTTCGTAAGAGTGGCACGACAATGATTCTGCCTTACGATCAGTTCATTGAACACGATAATCGTCATGTGGATCCAAATCCTGCAGCGGCAGATCCGGATTACATCTGTAATCTGGCGCTAAAAGGTGGTTATAATGCGGTGGCGATTCATTATGGTTTGGCAAAAAGATATTGGTCTAAATTGGCTGGCGCGGTGCCGCTGATTTTAAAAATAAATGGTAAAACTTCCATTCCATCGCAGAGTGCGCCGCTCAGTGTGCCGACTTCTTGTGTAGAAGATGGTGTGCGCATGGGGGCGGTGGCGATTGGTTATACTATGTACTATGGGTCGCCGCGACAGGATGAGGATTTGCCGCAATTGGCCAGGGTAAGGGCGGAATGTGATCGCTATGGCATGCCACTAGTGATTTGGGCTTATCCTCGCGGAGAAGCGGTGGATGCGAAGGGAGGAAAAGAATCCAGCTATATGGTGGAATCCGCCGTGCGAATGGCGGTGGAAATGGGTGCGACAGTGATCAAAGCAAATTTGCCGGTAGCTACCAAGGCTGCGGGTTATTTTGAAAATAAAGAGGTGCCGGAATATTATCGTCGAGTCGAAAAAGAGCTTCAGGGGATGGATGCTAAAGCGCAGAAATGGGAACGCGCGAAACGTGTAGTGGCGGCAGCGCAGGGCATGCCGGTTTTGTTTAGTGGAGGGGATAAAGTCAGTGATGAAGAATTGGATGAAAATGTGAACGCTTGTCTGGATGCCGGATGTTTCGGCTTTATTTTTGGCAGAAATATGTGGAAAAGAGATGAGTCAAAAGCTCTGGAATTGGGCGAGAGATTCCAAGAGATGCTGGATAAGATTGCAGACTGTTAATTTTTAATTGATATCATGTCTATCAAAATTGCTATTAACGGCTATGGACGCATCGGAAGGGGACTGCATCGTTTGCTTGTGGATTGTGACGACGTGGAGTTAGTGGCTATAAATAGCGGTTCCGATGCTGAGTCGCATGCTTATCTTTTGAAATACGATTCTTTGTATGGCAAATGTAATGCGGATATAGCGATAAAAGGAAAAGATTTGATTGTGAATGGGAAAAAAATAGCAGTTTATCAGATTCGTGATCCGAAAGATCTCGATTGGAAAAAGCATAAGGTGGACATAGTAATTGAGGCTACGGGAAAGTTTACGGAGATGGAAGACGTGAAAAAGCATCTTGCAGCCGGGGCTAAAAGGGTGTTGGTCACGGCTCCTTGCAATGATCTGAATATTCCCAATATTGTGATGGGGGTGAATGACGAAGAGGTGGATTTGGATAAATATAAAGTGGTGTCCAATGCTTCCTGTACCACGAATTGTTTAGCGCCGGTGATGCATGTTTTGCATAAAGAATTTAAAGTGGAAAAGGCTTTCGTGAATACGGTGCATGCTTTTACTTACACTCAAAATTTGCTGGATAATTCCAATCCGGAGGATTTCAGACGCGCGCGCGCGACGACCGAGTCGATTATTCCGACGACTACGGGGGCAATGAAAGCGATAGGAAGAGTAATTCCCGAGCTGGCCGGTAAAATTGACGGCATGGCTTTCAGAGTGCCGCTGCCGACGGTTTCGTGTATTTACGTGGTGGCAAAATTGGGCAAGGAGGTAACTGTCGAGGCGTTGAATAAAATGTTTAGAAAATATGAAGAGCATGAGCTTTCGGGCATTCTGGGTACGTCGAGCGAGCCATTGGTGTCTATTGATTTCAAAGGTGATACCAGATCATCAATCGTGGATTTGCCAAATACCAAGGTAATGCCGGGGGGATTTGTCCAGCTTGTAGCGTGGTATGACAATGAATGGGGTTATAATTCCAGAGTTTTGGATTTGATCAGGTGGTTTGCGGCCTAGTGAGGGGAAGCTAAAAATTTTTACGCTTGTAGCCTATCGCTGTGAAGCGTCCGTCTTTGTATTCAAATCTTTTTATAATTTGTCCAATTGTGTCCGTAGCATTTTGTTTAATGGCGCATGTAGAATTATCTGCCGGACAAATGTTTATATACTTTAGTCCTCCCGGTCCAAGGCTTTCGTTAGCCTTAAGAAACATTTTTGCTAATTCCTGATTTGTTTTACTGTCTATTACTTCGGTCTTTGCTATTTTTTGGCCGTTCCACTTGAGAATATAACTATCGGTATATGTACCCGAGCCATCGTGAGTTGTGGTGATTTCAACTTCTTTTACGCCATCATCATCAAAGTCTATAATTGTGAAAAAGTCTTCTTCATTTATTAAATTATATACAGCGTATTCCTTTTTTCCAACCGTTCCTTCATCGGCATACAGAGAAATCCATTTATGATCTTTTCTTTGGAAGATCTCGAAGGCGCCATTCCAATCGGTCTTTCCATATCTTGTGCTCACCGGTTTTGCCAGGGGTTGCTTAAAGTAGACAATTTGTTCATCCACATTATCCTGATTGAAATCAAAAGTTTTTAATGATGAAATGTTTTTATTGTATGGGAGTGTACTGATGAGAGAACCAAGACTGAAACTATATTCTTTTTTTTCTTGAGAATTTGCCGGTTCGTTTGGAACTTTGATTGTCAACGTTTTCGAATCGGAATTCCAGTAAATTAAATTTAAATCAACCAAGGAATGGCCTTCTTGTATGGTCGCAACTTTTGTTTCTTCTCCGGTTAAAAGATTGAAAATCCAAACGGATTCCTGATTTTCATCCGGCAAAAAATCATCCGGAGGTTTTACAAAGGCTATTTTAGTTTTATCCGGTGAGATTAACACTTTGAAGCTGTCTATTGCCCCTCGTTCAAATAAATAGGACAAGTCAGCATCCTTAAATTCTTGAACGGCAATAGTTTTATCTTTGTTACTTATTACGAAATATTTCGGCATAAGCAGAACACAGCCTTCACATCCCCCGGCACCCAGAAGAAAGATGCTGGTTTCAGCGGATTTTTCTATAACATGCCAGATATCCACTTGATCAAGACCCGGATTTTCCCGGAGAATCAATGATTTAACTGTTTTATCGGACAATTTTTTGTCATTTTTCCAGAGGTAATCATCTTTAATATAAAAATCTTCTTTAAGAGCTGTGGTGTTGTCCGGTTGAATTGTGGGCAACGATGGTTTGTTACAGCCTGACAGAAGAGCTAAAATTGCGATTGTTACAATGTATAATTTTTTCATGCGTGATAAATTTAGCATGTAGAAATAAAGTTGTAAAAGGTGGGTGCAGAAGTGTAGAATTTCGGCGGGTTAATTTATAATAAGATGCATAATTTACAAAGTTATCTGAAGGAAGTGGGGGTAGATGAGCAATTGGTCGGAGTTTTTGCCAGTCTGGCCGAGGCGGTGAAGAAAATTTCCTTGGCGGTGCGCACTGCCGATACCGGTAAGGTTGGAACGATGAATTCGTATGGTGAGGAACAGGTGGCGCTGGATGTTTTTTCCAATACAATTTTAATTGAAGAGTTGAAGAAAAATGCCGGTGTGGGACGCGTGGCGTCGGAGGAATTGAAAAATGAAGAAAAAATCGGTGAAGGAGAATATGCTTTGGCTTTTGATCCTCTGGATGGTTCATCGCTGGTAGATGTGAATTTTTCAGTCGGTACAATTATCGGAATCTATAGAGCCAAAACTTTTATTGGTACTAAAGGTGATGAGCAAGTGGCGGCAATGATCGCGGTGTATGGCCCGCGGACGACGATTTTTGTTACCGTCAAGAAAGGCGTGGCGCAATTTATGCTTAATTCTGAAGGTGGATTTGTCCTATTGAAAGATAATATCCGGGTGGGTGAGAGCTCCGATGTAAGCAAATATTTTGCTCCCGGAAATTTGCGGGCCTGCGCGACGCGTGAAGATTATCTGAATTTGATTAATTATTGGTGTAAAAATCAATATACTTTGCGTTATTCCGGCGGAATGGTGCCGGATATCAATCATATTTTGCTTAAAGGTAAGGGCGTTTTTGCTTATCCCGGTTATAAAGATGAGCCGAATGGCAAATTAAGACTGCTTTTTGAATGCGCGCCGATGAGTCTTATCATGGAGCAGGCGGGAGGTGCGGCGAGTGACGGGAAAATGAGAATTCTGGAGAAAACTTTGGAGAATTTGGAGCAGCGCACACCGATATTTATTGGCAGTAAGCTGGAAGTGGAGAGGTGTAACAATAATCTTGGAAAACTGTAATGTATAGCTGATAGTTGTAAAAAAATATTCAAAATGCTGGAAGAGGAGTCACAAAATCAGGGGGTCAAGATTGAAGAGTTTGTGATTCCGGCTCAGCAGGGAGATCAGGAGGCTTTTGGTAAAATTTATGATTTGCTGGTGGATCAGATTTATCGTTACGTGTACTATAGGGTGCAGGGGGAAGAGGTGGAAGATATTGTGGAAACGGTTTTTCTAAAAGTTTGGGAAAATATTAGGCAATATAAACCACAGAAGAAATCATTTTCAGCCTGGGTTTTTAGGATTGCTCATAATTTGGTGGTTGATCATTATAGAGCTTCCAAGGATCGAGTTTATGATCAGCTTGATCCTGAATTGCCGGATCAGAGCCGTCAGCATAATCCGATAAAGTCGGTACAAAGCACTTTCGATAATGAAGTCTTGAAGCGCGCCTTGGGTAAAATGAAAAAGCAGTATAGAGATATTATTCTTTATAAATTTATCAATGAATTATCAAATTATGAGATAGCGGAGATTCTTGGTAAAAGTGAAGGTAGTCTCCGGATTTTGCAATTTAGAGCTTTGAAAATTTTGAAAAAGGAATTGGAAGACATGGGTGTCAATTATTGATTTACTGTAACAAAAGCCATTTTTTATCGTTTAAAAAAGCGGAATGCAACCATTGAATACAAAATCAGGTCTGGAGGAATTGATTGCTCAACTGGAGGGTAAAGACAAGCCGGTGTTATCTTTGGAAAACAGGGAGGCAATGAAGCAGAAATTGATGGTGAAGATCAGCCTTGTGCCTCATCAGAGGCCAAGTTACTCCATTTATTCTTTGGCGACGGCGGTAAGGGTTTTGGCGCAGAAACTTAAGATCGATAATGTTAAAAAAGCTGAGGTGAAAGAGAGGGTTATGGAGGGGATTGAGAATGGTCAGCGAAAATTTTTCTTTGGCTTTGTGCAAAGGGCTTTGAGTGGAGCTTTGGTGGTAATGATTGCTTTTGGCGTGTTTTCTTTTGTGGGTATGGGGAATCATGTGGTGATGGCCGGTACTTTTACCATGCTGGATTCTTTTAGCGGAACCGTGAGCGTGAAACGTGGTGGAAAAATAGTCAGACCCAAGTTCGGAACGGTCCTGATGGAGAATGATAATCTGATCACGGGAATTGATGGTAGTGTGGTGATTCGTTACTTTGACAATAGTGTTAGCAGAATGGCCAACAATACAGAACTGGTTATCAATAAATTGGTAAAACCAGCCGGAAATTCCATAGATACTTATGTGGAAATTTCTGTAGTTAATGGAAAAATTTGGTCCAGAGTGCTTAATCTGGTTGAATCCCATTCAGTTTTTGTAGTTAAGTCTAAAGACATTTCCACCGCCGCAAAAAAAGCCGCTTTTAATGTGGATGTTGATGCCGGAAAAGTTGAAGTTGGGGTCTTTAATCACGCGGTATCAATTAGTTCCGGTAATGAAGTCGAGCAGGTTATTACCGGTGAAAAACTGATAGTTCAAAGAGGCGCAAAAAACATTCAACAAATTGATGCCAAGGAAAAAGATACGAACTGGGTGAAGGCAAATTTAAGTGATGATAGAGCTTATTTGAGTCAAGTTGAGAAGAGATTACTTGAGGCAAAAAGAAAAATTGCCAGTGCCTCTAAGGTTGTAGAGGCCTCTGAAATTTCCAGTTTTAGCGAGGTGAATAAGAAAAAATCGGGGCTGGATTTGGCCGAGAAAAACTTTGTTGCCGCTCAGGTAAAATTAAGTGATGCCGCCATTTCCACCGGAGAAAAAGAGGCTGCTCAAAAAGCGATGCAGGATTTTGGTCAAGCCGTTAAAGACTTTTATGGCTTGGTGGATGAAGTGGCTCTGACAGATAAGACTTATGCTGATGAATTACGAGCTTATGTTGATGCCAAAGTTCTGATTCAAAAGAGAGATTTGCCCGTTGCTTTGCCGGATACTCCAAATTATGAAGCCAAAAAAATCCTGGATGATGCTCAGCTTGTCGGAGTGAATGACGAAGTGGAAAAAATGAGATTGAAAGTCGATCAGGCGGCGGATAAATTATCAGTTGCGGAAGACGTGAAAGCGTCAGGCAATGAAGAGTTGGCGAAAAAAGTCGTAGATGAATATAAACAGGATATGACGGGAGTGGCGAAAATGATGGTGAGCTTGCAGGCGGGAAACAGGGCTGACGTGAAAGAGGAAATGGCCTTGAAGGTATCGGATAATATGGATCTTCTAAAGGCTATCGATGTCGTATCGGAGCAAAAAGTGGTGGAGGTTCAGAAAGTGGTGGCTCCTTTAATCGATACGGGTGTAGTGGTGGAAGTTAAGGTCAAAGAGAGTGTTGAGACTGCGGAGGTAGTCGATCGTCCTTTTGGAGTAACCATGGATGGCGATAAACCTTTGCCTCCTCTCTTACAGAATGGTGAGTAGTCCGAGAATTGTGCCGAAAGTGGCCATGATGCCACCAAGGATCCAGAAACGCATGACAATGGTCCATTCTTGCCAGCCGCATTGTTCAAAGTGATGATGGATGGGGGCAATTTTGAATACTTTGCGTTTGAAGAGTTTTTTTGAAGTGAGCTGGATTATTACCGAAAGGCATTCAATAACGAACATGAAGCCTATTATCGGGAGAATCAAGGCCTGTCCCGTGAGCATCGCTATTACGCCAAGTGTTGCGCCCAGGGCTAATGATCCCGTATCACCCATGTAGAATTTTGCCGGTGGTACATTGAACCATAAAAAGGCTAAATTGGTGCCGCCAACTACGGCACAAAAGGCGGAAAGAATAAGTAATCCTTTGGCATAAGCCAGAATTCCAAAGCTGCCGAAAGCGAGAATTAGTAGGCCCGCAGCCAATCCGTCCAGGCCGTCGGTAAAATTTACGGCGTTGGCGGTAGCTATTATTATAAAAACAAAAATGGGAATATACCAGATGCCAAGATAAATCTCTTGCGCTCCGGGAATTGGCAATTTGACCGAATTAAAACCGAGTTTGCCGTAGAACCACCAGGCTCCCGCCAGGCTGAAAAGGGTTAGCCAGAAAAATTTTAATTTAGCGCTGAGGCCGCGATTGGTGCCGATGCCTCGGACGTTCATATAGTCATCGATGGCTCCCAGAATTCCGCAAGATACAAGAGTAAAAAGTGGTATCCAGGTTTCTTTTCTGCTGAATAAGGATTGCTTGAAAATGCCGAATTTTTGCAACAGAAAGGAGATCAGTACTACCAAGATGATGGTGCCCCAGATTAAAAGTCCGCCCATGGTCGGGGTGCCGCTCTTTTTGGCGTGGAGGGTATTGAAAATTGTTGATGTTTCTCCGCTGAGGGCCTTTTCTCTCAGTCGCTTGCCTATGTTATATTTCAGTAGTTGTCGATGAAACCAGGGAGTCAGAAAAAGAAAGATTAGAAAGGCAAGAGTGCCACTACCGGCAATTAAAACCAGGTCTTCGATAATTCGTGTTGATAAAGTATTCATGATTAATTGTTAGGCCATTGAAAAGCTCTAAAGACCCAGTCGATAAGAATTTTTGATTCTCCAAATCTGTCCTGGCTGTTTAATACTACGGTTACTATTTCGTGTCCTTCTTGATTTTCGGCGATGGCAATCAGGCAACGGCCGGCATCGTCGGTAGTGCCGGTTTTTAAGCCGTTAATTTTGAGATAACTATCCAGGAGTTTATTGGTGGATTCCAGTTTGTGGATGTAATTTCCGTCTATTGATTGCACTGCGATATTTTTTATTGTGGCAATTTTTTTATTAATTTGTGGCGATAGAGAAACGTACCCAGATTGGCGATGTCCCGAGCTGAAGAATAGTTTGCGGAATCATCGAGACCTACCGGATTGGAAAAATGACTATTGGAAAGCCCCAAATCCTTGGCTTTGTTATTCATTTTTATTACGAAGGCGTCTACACTGTTGGCGTTGTGTTCGGCCAGAGCAACGGCGGCATCATTGGCGGAATTGATCAAGGCTCCATAAATCAGATTTTCCACGGTGATTTGTTCGCCTCTTTTTAAAAACATGGTGGAGCCGGGGGCACTATCGGCGTTGCCGCTGATCGTAACAACTTCGTCCAGCTGATTTTCTTCCAGGATTATCAGAAGGGTCATTAATTTGGTGATGCTGGCTATTTTTAATCTTTGATCCGGATTTTTTTCGAAGAGGGTGGTGCCGGTTTTTAGATCAGTGGCGATAATGCCTTTGGCGCCGATTACTGGAGAGATGTGAATAGAATCTTTTAGCGGTGGGGGATTTGATTGTTGATTTTCTGCGACCGTGGCGCTGGCAAGCAAAGCATGATTACCCCCGGCTGTCGGGGCATTTTGCGATGTGACATCTAGTCCGAGAATACCGGCTATGTAGAGGCTTAAAAGACTGTTAAACATCCAATTCTTCTTTAGTTAATAGACGATATTTTCCTCTTTTAAGGGTGCCCAATTTCAGTTTGCCGATACGAATTCTTTGTAAGTATTTCACTGGACGTCGAAGAGAATCAAATAATTTCTGAATTTGTCCCTTGCGGACGTTATCTAGCGTAAAGGTAAGTAGGGTTTCGCGGGTATTTGATTTCAGAATGTTGAAAGATTTTAGTGAAGCTTTGAGTTTTTCCGATTCTTTTTTTTCAATTTTTCCTTTGACGGTGGCTAAATATTCTCTCTCATGTTTTTGTTTGGGATCGTTGTAATGACTGATGAATTTCCCGTCATTACTGAGCAGCAGGAGTCCTTCGGTTTCGGTGTCGATGCGGTCAACCAGCTTAAGATGTTTGCGTGGAGGAATGAGTTTGAGAATCGTCTTTGGACGCGAGCCATGTAAGCCGGCAGGCAAGCGCTCCGTGCTGGAAAGATAATTTTTTGGTTTGTTTAAAATCAGATATGTCTTGATGTTTTTGTTGAGAACCAGCTTTTTATCCAGGCGAATTTTGTCTTTTTCCGGATTAATTTCCATCGCCATGTTGGTAGTGATTTTGTTTTTGACTCTGACGCGGCCGTCTTTAATGGCCAGATCCGCCTGACTGCGGGAAAAATTGGTGTTTTGGGCGATAAATTGATTTAGTTTCATGGGGTGTTGGTTGAAGAAGTAGTTGGGAGGGGACTTGGCGTGATGGTTGCGGCTGCGGCTGGAATAGCAACCTTGCTTCCTTCCGGTTCGAGACCGTAAAAAGCATCTTCTATGTATTCCGATGATGTAGTGTAATCTGCTCCGAGCTTTAAAACAATATCGGTATTTTCAGGAAAGACTGTTTTTACATATTCTTCAGGAATTGCCGTGCTTTCCAGGCCGGGGATGATTTTCTGGAGAAAATCCAGCGCTTGCGGGCGAGAATCCGGGCGATAGTAATAAGTGGTGCGGGTGAAATTTTTATCCGCTCCGTTGCCAAATCTTGTGATATCAAAGCAAAAACGGCGTAAAACCTGTTTGGTTTCGGCAGCCGCACCTATACGTTTTGTACCATTGAAAATTTGTATTTTAGTATTTTCCATGCCGATTTGCGGCATATCCAGGCTGAGATCGAGAAATTTCTTGGTCAGATTTTGTTTGTCGGCCGGCAGCAAAACATACATGTCGTAATATTGGGCGATTGGAGGATTATATAATAGTCCGCCGCAGCGGCTGGGGTCATTGTGAATCATGCGATGAACAATTTTATCGGTGGTGAAATCAGTAGCTATTCCGCCCAATGTTAATAATTCCCGGGCGCTGATGTTGGTTTCTATGTTGGCCTTAAGGGTGTCAAGAATTTTAGTAATTTTACTCTCACTGAGAATGGTTCTTGTCTGCAGGGCTTTTTCTTTGATGGCATTGATTATTTCCTGTTGGCGGTCGGCGCGGTCGAAATCGGAACTGGTTTTGCGACTGCGAGCGTATTTCAGCGCGGTCTCGCCATTCATATGTTGCAATCCAGTGTTGATATTAAATGGTTCATAAAGGAAGGTGCCATCTTTCGGATAAAATGGATCGTTGATCGATTTTTTCACATCAATATCCACTCCACCAAGAGCGTCTACCAATTCCTTAAATCCATCGAAATCCATTTTGATCCAATAGTGAATTGGGATGCCGGTAAATTTTTCCATTTCATCTTTCATGGCCGCGAGACCTTGAGTGGAATTGTTGAATTGCTTTTTGCCTTCGTAATATAGTTGGTTGATTTTTTGGTTGCCAAATTGAGTTTTTTTCAAGAATAAGTCGCGGGGGATGGAGATAATGGTGACTAATTTGTTGGTAGAGTCGAGGCTCGCAACCATGATTGTGTCGGTAAGATCTGCGCCTTCATGATTTTTGCCGCCGGTTCCAAGCACTAGAAAATTGGTATGTCCGTAAGCGTCCTGTTTTAAATCGTTGCCGGCGGCTTTCAGGAAAACTTTAAAATCTATGCTCTTGGTAGCCTTTACGATGCCGATGACGAGAGTAAGAATGATTAAAATTGAAGCGATCAGATTGAAACTGATTTTTGGAATTTTGGAAAAGTGTTTCGCTGCGCGAAACTTTTCATTGGCTAGGGCAAAAATTGTGCTTTTGCTTGCTTTGCTGATTTTCTTAATTTTAAAATTCATTTAGCTAATTATCACTGCCGACTATGATGATTGTATAGATTTTTCCGGTTTTGTCAGTCTGAATATTTAGGCCGATTTTTTGCCATTTAGATGCCTGTATGTCTGATTCACCATTTGTAATGGAATCAAAGATGGCAGACCAGGTGTCGCCGACGCGCCCTATTAATTGGGCTGATCCGCTAAAATTGTTTTTGTTTAAAGCTTCCGAGAGCGAGGAATCACTTACCGTTTCGGAATTTTTGAATTTTTCGCTCAGTTCTTTGGAAGCAAGATTGAGGTTACCGAGTTCAACAAGAGCGGTAATATTTTTTTGCTGCCTGAGCTGATTAATCTTTGACAGTAAATCTGATCTGAAGGTTATGAGGTCATCCGCAGTTATAGGATTGGTGGAAAATTCTTCCGTGATTATTATTTGTCCATCACTAAAGGCGATGCCGAGGCCAACTCTGGTCCAGTCCGGCGTGAGGATATTTTCGTGATGAGAAGCGCTGCGCATCAGTCCTTCGTGAGCGAATTCGACCGATACATCGTTGGCGAGATTTTCTCCCGTCGGAGTGGTGATGCCGAGCTTAAGTCGGCGATCTTCCGGAGTTTCGTTTTGGAGATTGTAGTGGCTGAAATAATTATTTGTCTTCATATCGTCCGAATGATTTTGAGCCAGAGTGTTAAGCCCGGAATCCAAAGTAACAGTTTTTAGTCCGTGTTTGCCGCGGCTGTTATTTATTAAATTCAATAGCTTGGTTCTTTCGGTGACGAGATCGAAAGTACCCGTGAATAATTTTCTTTCATTGAGATCAAAGTAATCCGGAATAAGAGGGAAAATATTGCCAACATATACGGGATGATTGATTGATGGTTCACCGTTTTTGTTGTTTACTTCGACGATGTAGCGGCCGTTTCTTTCAGGCGTATAAACCAGGCTGAAATGGCCGTTTTGTTTTAGCAGTTGATGTCCAAAATAAGTTTCCGTCGGATCGGAAGTGGTCAGATCCTTATGTTCGACGTTGCCATCCGGTTTGATAATTAAAGCTTCAATTTTCAAATCTGCTTTTGCGGTGCCGGTTACGGTAATCGATCCCGGAAAATCTATTTTGTCGGCGATGGTTACTTCTGTTTCCGAGGTCTTGATTTCGTCATAGCTGTGTTCTACCGCTATAAAGTTTTTACTGCCGCTTTTGGCTGTGGCGGAAGTGATTTTCAGTGGTGATTTGGAAAATATTTTAGCCAAGTCGATGTTGTAATTCACATTGCCGGCGGAAAAATTCTTGAAATCACTGTATAAAACGGCTATCTCCTTGATATCCTGTCTGGAGAAATAGGTTACTTGTTCGCTATTTTGGCTGAAGGAGAGAATTTTTAAAGTCGAGGGCGTATTGTCGAAGGTGATTGAAGTGGAATCTTTGGCAAATTTGATTTGGGAATTTTGGAGGGGTGGCGGTGGAACGTCTGTGTTTGTAGAGGTCGGCAGTTCAGCATTGACGTGTATTTGGTAAGCTTTGCTGCTGCCTTTTCTGCCCGCCAACAGGCCGAGGACATAGTCTCCGGAGTTTTTGAAATAAAGTGGAATTGCGAAATTATTATCAGTGATTTTGCCGGTGAAATAATTGCTGTTGTCGCTTGCGTCATTAAGAATTGCGACTGCGCTATCATAATTTCCGCCGGTAATTTTTCCCTTAATTACAAAAACTTCGTTTTTATAGAAAATGCCGGGTAATTCTTCTTCAAGTTCAATGTTATCGAAGGAATTTTTGGCGATTACGCCAAGTTCTACTTCCTGCATTGTTACGACAGGCGTAACTTTGATTTCCGGTAATTTTGGCGTGAGTGATTGGGGCGTGATAGCGGCGGTTTTTTCGTTTGTGAGAGTGCGATAAAGGATTTCGCTGATATTCCCTCTGGTGGTAGCGGTGTTTGGTGAGAAGATTTTGCCTTTCTCCTGCAGTAATTTACTGTTTAGAGCATAGGCGAGATATGGTGAATACCAGGATTGAGTCTCGACGTCTTTGAAAGTAGATTTTAACTTTCCGGTATCTATTTTGTTCAGCTTCCATTTTTGAGCTTTGCCGAGGATTTTCAGGGATTCGACTTTGCTGATGGTTTGTTCGGGCTTGAAAGTGCCATCGCTGTAGCCATTGATCCAGCCTGAAGCATAGGCCTTTTTTATATAAGGGGTGTACCAGTCTTTATTGGAAATATCTTTGAAAGGTACGTCTGTGGTTACATCAAGTTTTATCTTTGAACCTTCAATTATTATTTTCAGGAATTCGGCGCGATTTACACTATTGGAGGGCTTGAAAGTACCATCGTCATAGCCATTGATAATTCCCTGTTCCTGAAGATAGAGAATGGCTGTGCTATTTTTGGTGTTTTCGGTTACGTCAGTGAAGCCTTTGGCGAAGGCTGTAAAGTTGCTGGAGCTCAACAAAATCAGCCCCAGTAAAATTTTTGCGACTGTTTTTTTCAGAGTGTAAAATTTCATTTCAAGTATAGTAAAAGTTTGATGTTGTTTTAGCAATTGACATATACGTGAAAGCGGGCGGTTGCGTTGCAAGATTTTAGGAAAATTTTAAGAAAATTTTAAGTTTGCCTGCTAGGATTTTAATATGAAAGAGATAATTGCCATGGTGAAAAAGAGGGTGAGGGAGCAGCTTGGTGTTGACAGGATGCCGAAATCTTTACTTGTGATTTTGTTTTTTGGGGCATTTTTGGCGGGAATTTTTCTGGGGGATTTGGGTTTTGACGGAGAGTTTGGGAAATTTATATTTGTGGCGGGGGTGATTTTGGCGGGTATTTTTAGATTTTTGAATTTAGACAGGAAGGTTCTTTTGGTAATTTTGATCGGCATTATTTTTGGAATGTTGAGATTGAATTTTGCTTTGATGATGGGGGAGACGGACGTGAGTAATTATGAAGGGAATGTTGTAGTAAGTGGTTGTGTTGGCGAGCAAGTGGATGTGAGAAATGACAAGGTGAAATATACGCTTGCTGCCTCTGAGATCAGAAAGAATGGCGAGATTTTTGAAGTTTCCGGCAATGTTTTGGTTACAGGTGAGCGCTATCCGGTTTATGAATATGGTGATTGCTTGGTGGTGAGTGGAAAATTGGAAAAACCGGGAAAAATCGAAAATTTTGATTATCGGAAGTATTTGCGGCGATATGGAATCGGTGCCGTGATTTATCGCGCGAAGATTCAGAAAATCAGAGTGAATGGTGATTTATATTCCGGTTTTTTTGAGGGCATTTTTAGTTTGAAAAATAAATTTGAAGAAAAGTTATCACGAATATATGCTGAGCCTTATGCGGGATTTATGTCCGGGCTGATTCTGGGTAGTCGAAGGGGGATTAGTGAGGAATTGACTTTGCAGTTTAATGCTACCGGCCTCAGTCATATCGTGGCTATTTCCGGTTATAATATTACGATGTTGATTGTGGTGGTGAGCGGGTTGTTTGGCTTTTTGGGGAGAAAAAAGAAAGTTTTGGTGTCGGTGTTGATAATTTTTATTTTTGTAATTTTGGTGGGGGCGGGGGCTTCGGTGGTGAGGGCGGCAATTATGGGGGTGGTGGGGCTTATGGCTTTGTGGTTTGGGCGCACTTATTTTGTGAATATCAGTCTTTTTGCCGCGGCTTTTTTTATGAATTTGGCTAATCCTTTTATTTTGATAAATGACGTAGGTTTTCAGCTTTCGTTTTTGGCAACTTGCGGATTGGTTTTTGTTTCGCCCTTGATTAAGGGATTTTTTGTAAGAGTGCCGGAAATTTTTGGGATGCGAGAGTCTTTGACTATGACGATTGCGGCTCAGGTATTGGCTTTGCCGATTATTTTATTTAATTTTGGCAGACTGAGTTTGATCTCTCCTTTAGCGAATATTCTGGTTTTGCCCTTTTTGCCGCTGGCGATGATTTTTGGCTTTTTTGGGGTGCTCTTTGGTTATGTCTGGAATTTTCTGGGCCTGGTGGTGGGTTTTCTGGGTTATTTGATTTTGGCTCTGATAATTTTCCTGGTGCAATTTTTTGCGGCAATGCCTTTGGCTTCTCTGGAAATCGGCTGGTTTAACTGGTGGGTGGCGGGGGTGTATTATGCGGGGGTGGGGTGGTGGATAGCTCGAAAAGCTTGACTTTTTGTGTTACGATTGCAGCAATTAGGGTTACCTTTTTGGAATAGAAGAAGATAGTAAATGGGAACCATTTACTATTCTTGATATGAGAAAAACTTTAACAAAGCTAATCGGTATGAAAAAACAAATAATCGAAGATTGCATCAAT
>CAYZOB010000069.1:0-33648 GCA_964480115.1 uncultured Candidatus Peribacteria bacterium | reverse complement strand
GTATCATGACTGGCGGCAAAAAGAACTGAAAATCAACAAAAAAAGAGCTCACAAATGAGCTCAAAAAGTACAAAAACACAAAAAAATTCCCAAAAAATCATCCCTCCAAAGCAAATGTGGGCTTTTTCAGCATGTCCCTAGCATACAAATATAAAATTTTTCTAAAATAATCCACATCAAAATTCCTGTAGATTCCATCGTCAATTTATTGCCGAGGAGCTTTCTCCCTTGCTTTAAATGACCATATACCCTAGAGTGCAGCCCATTTATTAATAAAAATTACAATGGCTTACAATGATCGCGGTGGTGGTAACAGATTTGGCGGAGGTGGAGGCGGACGAAATTACGGCGGCGGAAGTCGTGGTGGATATGGAGGAGGAGGAGGAGGTCATGGTGGCCCAAGAAGAGGACCAATGGAAATGCACCAGGCAACTTGTGCCGATTGCGGTAAATCCTGCGAAGTACCTTTCAGACCTAGTGGCAATAAGCCGGTTTTCTGCAGCAATTGTTTCAAGGCTAAAGATGGCGGTAGAGACTTAGAAAGACGTGATCCTGCTGGTGGCCGCAGAAGCTACGGCGATCGTGATTATTCCGACAGACCACCGATGGAAATGCATCAGGCGGTTTGCACTGATTGCGGCCGGGACTGTGAAGTTCCTTTCAAACCTACCGGCGACAAGCCGATTTTTTGCGATAAATGTTTTGGCAAAAATAAGGAAATCAGAATTGGAAAATCTTCAACGAGTGGTAATGGAGGCAACAGTGGAGATATGGGCGCAAAATTCGATATGTTGAACATCAAGCTCGATAGGATTTTGAAAGCTCTGGACATCGTGGCTGCCGGGAAAATGATGGCGCAAGCTCCCGAGGCTCCAAAGGCTCCAAAAGCTGAGGTCAAAGCCGAAGCAAAGACCCCGGTAAAAACCGAGGCCAAATCAGTCATCAAGAAATTAAAGTCCGGTAAAGACAAGAAAAAAGCGTCTAAGAAATAGAGCTATTAGTCGTTATCATTAATTGTGTAAGTGTAGACGGTCGTAGCCCCCAGATTGGCATTTATTGGATTGGAAATAGTGATAATTATCGTCTCGGCGGGATCAACAATTGCGTCATCGAAAATTGGCAGAGAAATACTTGTGGCTAATTGGCCAGCGACTATAGTGGCGGTTCCGCTTGCAAGCGTATAATCCACGCCTCCACCTGTTGCAGTTCCCGTAACCGTGTAGGTGACCTGCACATCAACAGAAGCCGCCGAGGATGTACCAGGAGGTGCCATTAAGCTTACAGCTGCCGGGGACAATGCCAGCACTACACTTACCGGTGTTACATTTTCCGCCCCATTTGCAGCCGCAGTAGAAAATTGGATAGTTGGATTATCATTGTCCTGGATTGTGTATGTATGCACTACGATCGTAGCAAGTCCCGCTTCCACCGGAGCCGACAGTGTTAAGACAACTGTCTCACCAATCTCATCAACGGTATCATCCACGACAGTCAGTGCAATATTTGCGGTGGTCTGACCGGCGGCAATTGTTACCGTACCATTTGCAAGCGTGTAATCCGTGCCGCTGCCTGTAGCGGTTCCTGTTACGGCATAATTTACTTTCGTCTCTTTTGTGGAAATTGCTGAAAGTGTCACCGGAATATTGACCGCCAGCACGCTTTCCGCACCTGCCGAAGCTGCCGAACTGAAGCCAATAGTAGGAGTTGCCTGATCATTGTCGGTAATTGTATAAGTATGAACGGAATTTGAAGTCAATGTTGCACCGCGCGGATTACTAAGAGTCAAAATCAAAGTCTCACTGGATTCAACAGCTGCATCGTCAACAATAATAGCTGCGATAGAGATACCTGTTCGGCCGACCGGAATGGTAGCTGTGCCGTTAGCCAGTGTAAAATCCACACCGCCACCTGTAGCTGTGCCACTAACCACATAATCTATTTTCACCTCCTGCGTCGCCGCATCACCAAGAGACACCTGAAAATTTACCGTTGTTGCACTTTCCGAACCTGTTGAAGATGCAAGAGCAAATCCCACTCCCACTTGTACGGTATCATCGTCCCTAATGGTATAGGTGTGAATTTTTTGAGAACCTAAAGTCGCATTATTTACAGCCGTTAGGGTTATGACAATCGTCTCATCGCTTTCCTGAGTACTGTCATTCTTAATAATGAGTGGAACCAATGCTGTCGTTTGACCGGCTGCAATTACAAGATTTCCATTATCCAAAGTGTAATCGGTACCTCCGCCCGTCGCCGTTCCGGAAACCGTATATGATATTTTCACGTCCTTGTTGAATATTTTTGAAAGTGACACGGCAATTATCGGTGCAGCATTTTCCGATCCCTGTGAAGAATTTAAACTGAATTGTACCACAGGCGGCTGAGAAGCCAGCGCTTTAACTCCCTGAAATTGAGTTATAATCAGTCCTTGAAATGCATTTTTAGATCCGGATTTTTTATCCAACCACATATGAACTTTTTGACCCTTTATAAGATCAACAAGAGTAGCGAGCTGTCTCGCATTTTCCGTCACTTTTATTATCATCGCCCCTGTAGTGAGTATTTTTTTCATTCCTTCTTTGAGAATTATAAAATTCTCCGTTGAATTAATGTCAGCTATTGTTGCTGTCATTTGCTTGACGCTTTGCATGCTGAACTCCGGCATTTTCTTCTCGCTTTTTGCCTGGGCAACAGGTGAAAAGACCATCAGAAAAGCAAGAACTGAAGCGAGTGAAAGGAATGAAGTAATTCGTTTCATATAAAATAGGGTAAAAAATTTATTGCCAAAATCATACCACAAGCGAAAAAGCTATGGAAGAATTTTTGAAATGATGGTGGGCCTGCCTGGACTTGAACCAGGGACCAATCGGTTATGCGTCTCACTATCACTTTTGTGACCCCTTGCGGGTTTGTAAGCTGGACTATCCCTTGTTCCAAAGGGCTTGTTGAAGGCAAAAAAATGGGATGTCCCGCCTCGGGGCGGTCTGCCAAACATGGAATGGCTTATTTAAGCCAAAAACAACGTTTGAAGTCTGCGCGCGCAGACTCTTGTATCAAGTAATTCGCATCAGTAAGCCATTTAAACTTTTGGAACTCCGCCGTCTAGTCTCTACACCTTCAAGGTCTTTCAGTCGTCGCAGAAATTGCGGAACTTGACCAAGCTTGGCTCGGGATTGCCATAGATCGATCGGTGACATGCACGAATTTCACTTTAGGTTTCCCCGAATTTGACGGATTTTCATGGAAAGATTGCTCCTTCCACAGCCCATTGATACAGCACTTGTATCAGAATCTACTGTTACTTTAGCGCCATATCCTTAAGCCGACTGCTCTAACCAGCTGAGCTACAGGCCCATTTTTCAAGTAACACTGCCAGGCTACACCCGACATCGCCAGTGAGTTTAATATAAAAAACTACTTCTGGCAAAGAAGTTTCAAATTTTAGACCTGCGTGCCCGGCAGGCATGATTATTTTAATTTTATTTTAACCGCGTAGGCGCTAGAGCGGAAAATTTTAGATTTGATTGCTATAACAGATATGCAGAATAAATGTGGGGCGAAAACGTGGTGTTCAGAGTGGGTTCGACTCCCGGTCGCTCCACCAAATTCTGCACGAAAAGCTCGGTACATACGACCGATCTTTCTACTACGCTCCACCAACGCACTTATAGGGTGCGAACCTATCAGATTTGATAGATTATAATCCACCAAGCACAGCACTCCTGCGCAAGAGTTGACATCACCAATATTCTACATCAAGCAACTATTTTTTTACAAACAAAAAAACATATTCATGAGACCTCACAAATTCATCCCAGTACCCTCACCCCTTCACCTCTTCTTTTTTTCCACCTTTTTGCAACTTGCTCAATGCCAAAGCCAATCTGGATTTCTTGTTAGCGGCATTATTACCATGAAGAAGATTTCGCTTGAGAGCCATGTCAATTACTGAAAAGGCGGTAGGCATAAACTTCGCAGCCTCATCTACCTTTCCTTCCGCAATAAATTTCAATTGCTTCTTATAAACAGTTTTTACTTCATTTCTGAACGGAGCGTTGCGCGCGCGTTTCTTAAGTGCCTGACGCATTTGCTTTTTTGCTGACTTGATAACTGGCATTTTCTTGTAATTAATATAATATTAGCCACGTGATTCTAGGATAAGAGTCATCTTTAGTCAAATAAAAATGCCAAAGCTCACACTTCCTCGCCAAATAGTACTTGCTTCCGGAAGTCCGCGCCGCAAAGAGCTTCTTGAAGCCATCGGTATGGATTTTATTGTTCATCCCGGCAAATTCAATGAGCGAGAGACTCATATCACTCCGGAAGAACTCGCCCTTCACAATGCCATGGGTAAGGCCCAGGACGTTAGTCGTCATTACAAAGATGCTCTAATAATTGGTGTAGACACGGTCGTGGCTTTTCGCGAGCATTTTCTAGGTAAACCAAAAAATCGCGAAGATCATAAAAGAATTCTCCGAATTCTGAGCAACACCACCCATAAAGTGATTTCTGCCATCTGTATTATTGATACTAAAAGCAATAAAAATATCACGGCCGTCGAGACGACGCTCATAACTATCGACAGACTGGATGAGGCCGACATTGAAGCCTATGTGAACTCCGGCGAAGGCGAAGATAAGGCCGGCGGCTATGCGATCCAGGGAATTGGCGCGCTGTTTTGCAAGAAAATAGAAGGCGATTATTTTAATGTTGTTGGCCTGCCGATGTATCGGCTCAGAAAATTGTTAAAGGAATTCGGGATTAACAGAGTACTCGCTCTAGCGCCCGTCCTACGCCTGCCCACCGGCGGGTACACCCCCCTCCAGAAATCCTTTCCTCCCCACTATCTCAACCGCAGTTTGCTTAAAGTTAAGAGAATGTTTCGCAATACGGAAGTAAAATTCATGCTGGAATTTTCCCGCGCCGTTCGTAGATCTAAAATCGAAGAAATTACCGTTCTCGACCTCGGTTGTGGCACCGGTACTACCATCGAAGATTTTTGGCAGAAAATGAGCAATCCGGCTTGGCGTTATGGCCGAAGGCTCCACGGTAAAAAACTTCTTACTATTGGAATAGACCAAAACCCGCTTCCGTCTCTCATTCCTGAGAAAATTTTGAGAATCACAAAAGTCCCCCGAACCAAATTTCTCAAAGCCGACGCCCAAAAGCTCCCACTTCCTGATAACTTCGTAGATTTCGCCTATTCCGTCGGTCTTCTGCGCTACCTGAAGGATCCACTCCGTGCCTTGGAAGAAGGCTTCCGGGTGCTAAAACCCGGCGGAACTTTTCTTTGGCTACTTAGCGATTTTAGCGATGTCAGCACCAAGCCGACCTTGGAAAAAATTCTGGCCGAAACTCCCGGAGCAAAAGACATTTTTACAGTTTCTTTCGGCAAAAATCCCACTCGCGGGACACTTATTTGCACCAAACATGCGTCCGGCTCTTATTCCAAATTCTCGAAATTCTCCTTCAAACTCTCTCACTCTTTCCCCCGCGCTCTGAAAACTAAACCGACCGATGAGTTTCTGGAACATCGAGTTTACGAAAAGCTTCCCCTTTAACCTTTTTTGAAAAATTTCACTCCAGGAATATTCTGAAAGTCGCTATCCTGAGTCCATAAAGTGGCATTGTACTCTTGTGCCGTTGCCAGAATCATACTATCGGCCATCGCCAGATGATATTCCGTGCTGAGCATGGCGGCGGACAAAGCCGTCGGCATATCAAAACTCACGACCATTCCCTGACTCATGTAGCTGGCATATTTTATAGCGGTATTTTTATCCTTTTCCTTAATTATTTTTTTGAAAACCTCGTAAATTACAATACTTGGAACGATAAGCTTTTCCGTATTTTTTATTACATCTCTAAAGTGCCCGGCATTTTTTTCGCCGGTGAAATACGCAATCCATGCTGAAGAGTCAATTAGGTTCATAATATACGATCTTTTTTTTCACGAATTTTTGTAGTATCCATTCCTCTTAAGGAGCCTTCGAGAGTTTCGATTGGTTGTATTGGAATTAATTCAATCCTGTCGCCATAAGCTATTGCGGTCATTTTCATACCGGCATTAATTTTCAGCTCTTCCCTGATCTGTTTGGGAATAACTATCTGAAATTTTGGCGAGACTGTTATGTTATTCATACGTTTTTCCTATCGATACATTTACGGTAAAAGTATACAGCGATCGATGGCTAATCGTCAACCTAGCATTTTTCCATTTTGTCAACTAGCTCTTGACAAGTCTTGACGTACATGCTAAAGTCGCATGCTTATTTGAAATATTAACCCCAAATATTCATGTGTAAGATACTAAAAAAATGGCTTGTAAAGAAGCTTATCGCCGCATTAATTCTCGGCACAGCCTCTGTGTCTTTGATAACTTCAGGTTTGACTGCTCAGGCCTTTACAATCACGAACTTGATTCAGCCAACCCAGGCCACTCAGGCCACTCAGGCCACCCCGACTCCCTCGACCACGCCACCCACCTCGACCATCACTATCAGTAATGCCAAGGCCACACCTGACAGTTTTAATCCATCCCTGAGCCAAAATACGACTATAAGCTACTGTCTTAATGCCTCGGCCACTGTAAATGTTGGTATTTATCAGGCCAGCGGCACTAATTCCAAAAAAGTGGCTGTTTTGACACCAGCGCAGTCCCAAAATGCCACTTGTTATAGTGTAAATTGGAATGGTAAGCATGATGCGAATACGGAAATAGGTACTAAAGGTGAATTAGCCGCTAACGGGCAATATTTCTATTACATTGAGGCTAAAACAGCCTCTGCCACCGCTACGGCCACCGATTGGGTAACAATAGGCGAGAGTTCCTCCAATGGCACGCTTAAATTCATCGATGTCCAGGTGGACAATCCAATTTTTGACCCTTGGGATAGCCAAAAAGCCGCTATTGATTTTTCGATCGGCAAAGGCGGCTACGTCACTCTGCAGATCAACGATGAAGATAATCTGAAAGTACTTAAGCCCACCGATTCCAAATGGTACGAAAAAGGCGAATATACCGCTTATTGGAACGGGGAGGATGAGCTTGGTGAAATTGCTCCTCAGGGCGAATATAGCTATTCAATAAAAATTGTAAATGGTGAAGAAGTGACTAAAAAGACCGGTAAATTGGTTGTGAAAAAAGGCTATAATGGCCAAACGACACATACCGAAGATCCTCGTATCGAGAATGTTTATGCCACCAAAGAAGAATTCGATCCCGGTCGTAAGGAAAAAGAATACATTGTTTTTGATCTTACTGCAAAAGCCGATTTGCAGGTTTCAATCTATGATAAAGACGATAATCTCATCAAGAAACTTTACAATAAACCCGATCAGGCGGCTGGAACCTATATGCTCCAGTGGGATGGTGCTGAAGCTTTGACCCAGGACGCTATTTTCACTTATAGAATTTATGCAAAAAATGCCAGAGGTGAAGACACTCAAAAAGGTAAAATTCATGTGGCTCAGGATCGTAGCGATAGCAGCAGAGCCAATATTTTCAAGGATTACGTGGATTCAATCAAGTTTAATCCCAATGAAGCCGCTCTCGGGATCATCTTCACTCTGGAAAAAGATGCCGATGTTACTGTGGAAATTCGTGATGGGAAACACTTGATTGCCACCATTGTCCCTTCTACTCCTTTTGCTGAAGGAACTGAGAGCGTAAGCTGGGATGGCCTTGATAAGTACGGCAATATGGCCGACGAAGGTCAATACTTATACAGAATTACCGCTAAAAATAATGCCGGTAAAGAAGTGGAAGAAGGTAGCTTTACTGTGAAGAAATCTGATTCAATCAAGACCAGTGACGATGGAGACTGCAGCCAATTCAAGGATGTGGATAAATTCAACCAATATTGCAAAGCCATTCAATGGGCCGTGGCGGAAAATATCTTTCAGGGTTACAATAATGGTACTTTCATGCCTGATCAGACAATCAAGCGTGCCGAAGCGCTAAAAGTCATTCTCAAAGCTCTGAAAATTCAGTTAATAGCTGCGGATAGCCAAAGCCTTGGGTTCTATGACACGGATGTGCGTCAATGGTATGCCACTTACGTGAAAACCGGCGTGTCACTCGGTATTGTTCATGGCTACGGTGATGGCACTTTCCGTCCCGACCAGCTGGTGACTCATTCCGAAGCTCAAATCATGCTCTTCCGCACAGCCAATTCCAAAGGTCAATATTATCCTGAAGTGAACGATTATTATCCAAATGCCCGGATGACCAGGGGGGAAATGGCCGATCTGCTTTATAGCCAATACAAGAATTCATACGAATTAAATTAAGGTTATCAAGGGGCGGCATTGACTTTATCAAGCAGGTATTGTATTATATAGCCATGTTTAATGGTTAACAAAAACAAACATGGCAGAACATACTGAACATAGACCAGAGGCTGGCAATGATAATGACAAAAAAGGCAAGTCTGATAGCGCTAAGCGCAGTGAGGGACTTGCAAAAATGAGAGCCTTTTTAGAAAGTAGTGATCCAAAGGCTAAGTCAGAGAGTGGACAAGCGTTGGCGAAGGGCACTGCAAGATTGAGAAAAGAAGAAGCACATGACAGCGCTCAAGCCGGGAAAAATGCACTAGCGGACGCCTTCAAAGCTGTCCATAGCATTGTTCCTCGATACCAGGATGAAATGAAAGCAGCTCCGGTAGCTCCCGTTGCACCAGAGCTAGTTGCAAGACTTGAGCCCTCGGATTTAACTCCGGAGGCGAAATTAGCAGAGCCAGCTAGGTTAAAGATTAAAAATCCAGAACCAAATAAAGTAGTATCTGTAGCCGGTACTGAAGCACCAGGCACGCCTCCTCGATTTCAAGATGGATTTAATTTAGGGCCTGAAGCACCTAATGTTCCACCTGTTGAAATTGCAAAGCCCTCCTCGGCAGAGCTAACCGCTGCTGTTCTATCAAGACCCAAACTCCACCCTGGACCAAAAGTAACCAAGTCGAAGTAAGCACCCCATGGTTGAAACATTGGAGCTCAAAAATTTAATGAAAACATCCCCGGGATTGCTGACTCTTCCCCCGGATGAATTGAAGGATTTGATTGACTCGGTTGACACGCTTCCTGAAGAAAACAGGCAGCAAATTTTTCAAGCCATGGAGACTGAAAAATTGGAACTTGAAAGAATTAAAGTGGAGTACGAAGAAAAAAAAGTAAAACTTTTTGAAGCATACGAAGCGGAAGTGAAACAGGAGGAAATAAAAATGGCTTCTGAATTGCGTTCTCAAATGGAAAAAGAAGAACGCGAAAATGAAAGCAAGATTTTAGACGGTCTCCTGGAACAGCTTAATGAGGTCTAAAAGCATTTTCTTCTTGCCCGTTTCTTCTCAAACTTGCTACTATAAAACAGCATTTTAACCCTCATTTATTATGTTCAAATCATTAAAAGGACTGCTTGCCGGACTCATCGCCGGTACGGCCGTAGGTATGCTTTTTTCACCTAAAAAGGGCAGCGAAATACGCAAGGATTTTCAAAAGGAATTCAAGGGCGGAGGGGTCGGACTAAACACCGCTAAGCATACATTGACTCACATGGGCAAAGACATAGGAGAGACGTGTAAAGAGGGTTACGAAAGCATTCCTGAAGATAGAAAAAAAGGAGCTATTCAAGCCGTGAAAAAAGTAGAAGGCAAAGCCAGGAAAATATTCAATGAATTCAAGAATAAAATTGTTAGCAAGAAAAAATAATGAGCCTCCGGTGATCGGTATTGTTGGCGGCAAAGGTCAAATGGGTCGCTTGTTTTGCGATTTTTTTGAGAGCCAACATGGAGATACCGGCCGCCCTGAAGTCCTAATTGCCGATATTGATACAAAATTGAATAATAAGCAGTTGGCCGAAAGAAGCGATATAATCATCATCTCCGTCCCAATTGATCAAACTGAAAAAATTATCGCAGAAGTTCTGCCCCACGTCCGTTCGGATTCCGCTATCATGGATTTTACCTCAATCAAGGAAGTGCCGGTAAAGGCTATGCTTAAAGGTAAATGCGAGGTTTTAGGTATGCATCCGATGTTCGGCGCCACCAATCCGATTCCCGGCCAAACTATCATTTTATGTCCAACTAAAAAGTCCGGCCATTGGTCGGCATGGATGGCAGATTTTCTGAAAAAAAACGGCGCAAAAATTGAGAAGATGACTCCGGCTGAGCACGACAAGACCATGAATATTGCTCAGGGTCTCATACATTTTGCCGAAATCACTTTTGCCGACGCTATTCGTCGTTCAAAGTTGCCGATTAGGCAACTTGTACAGTACACCGGGAAAGCATCGGAACTGAAAGTTTTACTGGCGGCCCGTTTGATTGCTCAAGATGCGGGGCTTTACGGGAACATTCAAATTTCCAATCCTTATGCCATTAAATCACTCAAGGAGTTTCGAAAATCCGTCACGGAATTACTGAAAATTGTCGAAAAAAAAGATCTCAAAAGTTTCAAGAAATACTTTGAAAAAAACAGAAAATTTTATGGCAAATATTTGCAGGAGGCATACAAAGACAGCTCTTACTTGATTGATAAATTTTTGGAATTGAAAAATGCGCGCAGCCCACGTTCTAAAAAAGCAATTACAAAACCTACCACTGAAAATCTCGCCATTCTCGGTCCGGCCAATACTTTTTCACATATAGCCGCAGATAAATACAGCTCCACCTCGAAATATTTTGCTCACGATATCGATGAGGTTTTCGATCTGGTGGAACAGGGGATTGTAGCTGAAGGATTGGTGCCGATTGAAAATAAACTGCACGGCAGCGTGCGCGAAACTCTCGACGCACTTTTTAATAAAAATGTTTACATTGCAGCTGAATTAACTATTCCAATTCATCATTGCCTGATTTGCCTTGCTCATGTGCAGGAAACTGACATCGAGAAAATAATTTCCCATTCTCAAGCTCTCAGCCAGTGCAAAAAATATTTACAGAAAAATTTCCCAAAAATCGCAACGGAGTCGGTCGCCTCTACCGGCGCCGCCATTGAAAAATTGCTTAGCAGCAATGATAAATCGCTTGCCGTGATTGCTCCGGAAATTGCATCGCAAAATAAAAATTTGAAAATTTTCGCCAAAAATATCGAAGATGCCACTGATAACGCCACTACTTTTGTTGTTATCAAAAAAGGAAAGTGTCCACGTGGATACTTTTTAGATCCTCACAAAAAATCCACCGCAAAATCATCATCCGCCTTCTTGACAACCCCTCCAAAAACCTCCATTGCCTTTTTCTTCAACGCCGACGCCCCCGGTACTCTTTTTACAGTTTTTCAAGACTTCGCCGCCGCCAAAATCAATCTGACCAAAATCGAATCCCGCCCTACCCGCAAGCAATTTGGCGATTACATTTTCTACCTAGATTTTCTCGGTCACATCTCCGAGCCCCACATTAAAAAAACTCTTGAGTCGGTTTCCCGGAAAGTTGCCGAATTGAAAATCCTTGGCAGCTATTGAGGTCTATTACAAAAAATCACCAATAATGATCACCTTTACCTCTTTCACTTTCTTTAAATCTTTATCATTTGTGAGAAATACAGCACCTGATTTTTGCATTGCCGTAGCCAAATGAACGCTGTCGGGAGTTTTTATATTGTATTTCGATCTTAGAAAAGCCGCATCCACGGCAATAGACGGGTTTAGATCAATTATTTCAATATTTGGAGCAGTTTTAAAATAGGCCAGCCATGCCTTCGCAATATTCTGATCACCGGTTTTAAAGGGAGCAGCAAGTAATTCAGTCAACAACAAGGAAGAAAAAAGGATTTTTTTATTACCCAGTTCTAAAAGAGAGAAAAATTCTTTTAAAAAAGTCGCATATTTATCATTGTGCTCAAAAAGATATATAAAAATCACTGTATCCAGAAAAAACACATCAGAACTTTTCAAAAACTTCTTTAACTTATTTTGACCATTTACCATGAAAGTCTTTCCTGCTTTAAATAATCTTTAGGAAATTTATAGCTTCCCTTGAACTCCAAGATAGACTTTGGAATTTTTTTCAAAACAATTGTATCCTTATCGATCGGAAAAACACCGACCTTCTCATTAGGCTCTATGGCAAACATGACACGTGCTTCCTTTGGGATTACAATCTGATATTTAACATTAACCTGAGCAGTAGAATGATTCATGCGTAATAAATTATTTATTGTCGTATTACATTGTAGCAATTTGTAATACTACGCGCAAGTTAATTCACAATCGTAGCATAACATTCCTCGCAATACACTTTTTCCGGTCTTTCCGGGCTGTAAGTCGTCATCATCAATTTCCCACACTTCTCACATTTCCTTTCCCGTAAATGCCGTGGATTTCGTGTGCTGAAGCGCTCCAGGAAGCGACAATCGGTGCATTTCCGTGGGGGCGGAATTCCCAGCTTCCTGTAAAACGCCAATTCTTTCGGCATGATTTTGTAATTTTTGCCGCAATCACCGCAGGCCAAAATCTGCTCGCACACATTTATCAACGACCCCGCTGAGGCGGTGGCCTCCACACTTTTCAAATCATCCGCCAACGTATAACTCTGTTTCGCATACTCTTTCGGATCCGCTTCGCGCCAGCAATACCCACGCCCAACGGCCTCTGATTTCGTGAGCGGAAAGCGATAATTCGCCGCCGTTTCATTGTAGGCAAAAGGGGATAGGCCGATCGGAAAAAACTGCCCCCATTCTGTTCCCCGGCCATCTGAAGGGCAACTTTTTTTCATATGTTCGATAATCCGTTTCTTCATCACCTCATATTCTTCCGGCTTATATTGCTTGTTCAAAATACAATATTTTTTCCCTTTCAAACTCGCACAACCAAACAAATACATCGAGTGAAAACAACAGTCACTATAAAAAACATCACTGCTATCAGATACAAAAGTGTTGAAAGCGCAATTATTAACCGCCTCCACACCCAAACCCTCCAGCACAAAAGCGCCATGACCCAAACCATAAACGTCGTAGCAGTCGTGACTATTGAAAATCCAGGTCGAATATGCGCAATCCTGCAATTCAAAGGAATCAAAGCAGTTATGTGCATTTTTGCAATTGATCAGATAATTTCCCGAAGAATTTTCCACATTCAAATTGCGGCTGGCCCGATGCGGCGATTTTTTCGAAAGCTCGACAAAATACGCCTTACAATTCAAGAATTTGCTGTATTTATTCAGCTCCAAAATTTTTAACTTTGCCTCATATGCCTCCTTGGTATAAGCCTCATTCATAATGTAAAAACTCTTGTTGCGTAAGCCATAACAGCCCACGCAGTCATGACAACCGATGCAGTCATAGCAGAACATCAGATTGCTGGAATTTTGGCAGCTTTGCGCATTGATACAGGCATATAATTTATTCGAATCCAGGCACTGGTAGCACAGCTCACATTCATGCAAAAAACTGGAATCGTAACAGTCGCGCAAACTATTGGAATGTGACACATACATGCAATCCTCGCATTTTTCAATCACCATCGAAAGATAACAATTTTTATTGTCATAGGCCTGCTGGCAATAGTCACTATTGGTCGGATTTATATTGAATAGGCCTATGCGCGGCACTTTCAACAAAAGCTCCTGAAATTGCTCAAAAAATGGCCTATTAAAATCGAATTCCCGGCCATACTCCACCGCATCATGATCAGCCGCCCACCATTCTTCCGGCAGATAAACTTTATACGGTGAATCCTCAGGATAAATGGAAATCATCGACTTTCCGGATTTTGAACTGCTGCGTTTATACAGACTTCGCTCATTACGAAAACACAGTTTATGTTGCAGCCTGCACTCCGGACACATCTGCGGTTCCGGCACACCAAATTTTTTATAAAACTCACGATCCGCATCGCGAACCTGGAACTCGATTTTACAGTTACTACAATTCGGCATACCGCTAGTTTAACACATCACTCATTTCGCAAAAAGCTCACTGCCTGCCATCTCCTCTTTTGTCAGAGTCAGCCATAAATTTGGATTTTCAGTCATTTCACTCAGTCCATCATGAATCTCACTATTGCCAGGCTCCACTTTATCAAGTAAATAAACCAGCAGCCGGTAAGCCAAAGCCTCGACTGTTCTAGCTATTGCCTCCTCACCACCGCCAAATTGAATCACTCCGGAATTTTTTCGTTGCAAAACATCTGCCATGGCAAAAGACTTTAAGGCCGCTGCGGTGCTGGCTTTGAAGTTTTCTCCCAGGCTGTTAAACTTGAGCATGGTTTTAGAAAATAAATCTTCGTCAAAGATAATGGCATCTTTATGGCTCTTGTCTCTGGCCGTTATTCTTCCGCTCATAGTGTTTAGAGCATAAAGTATATCTTCCTTTAGCCGGCCAAAATCTGTGGCAAATGTTATCTGATCATCAGATATATATAGAATGCGACCACTTGCCCTGAAATAGGACAAATTATGCTCGCACATCCAGCGATGCCATAGATCGCCGCTACCATCCTCAGCTAACATTGAAACATAGAATTCAGCTGGAGCCAAAGTTCCGGAATACCAGTCATCGTGCTCGCCCAGTTGCGTGGCAGGAACAGCTTTATCGATAAAAAAATTGGCCAGCCATTGGTCTAGCACATCGTTACTTGCCATTATTCTCCTAGGTGTCGCAATCATTATGGATTTCAGAAACTCTCTGAATTTGGAATTATCCACCAGTTCGCGCTCATCATCCTCTGCCGCCTGCTTGCCTTTTGCCCTTGCAATTCCGGCATACCTTCTCATCAGGAATGATTTTGTCAGAGTTGAGGTCTTTAAGCCTAAGTCATCATTGAACAAAACTGAATGTTTTTCCGGATTTTCTGCTGCTTGCCTTAGGAAAGACTTAATCGAGACCAGTCTTGTATCCAATTCCAGTACTCTCAGCATAAAGTACATAAAAGATTCAATTTGATCGTTTTTTGCTGCGCTTAAAACTTGCTTATCAATATTTCTTGCCAATAGACGATCCGTCATATCACCAAGTTTGTAAGTTACCGATTTTTCCGCCAATTCTCGCAGATCAAACAAAAGATCAATTATCTGATCGACCTGGCCAATCCGCGGATTTATACTTTTCAATAACTCGCCATATTCCTTAGCTCCGTCCGCACCCATACGCTTGATTAATTCAGCATAGGCTATCTGCCAGGCAAAATTTTGCAAAGCCTCTTGCATGTCACCGGCCGGCCACAGTCTCAGCACGTCCAACAATACAAGCGGTGCATCATCAACATTTTTGGTTGGTAAATATATGGTCGTGTCTTCAATATCAAGCAGAGGCAGATCCCTATCATTAAACCATTGCCTTTTAACACTCTTGCCAATTTTGCTTACATCGCCAACCAGAAATTGATCCGGCTCGAGAGCCCCATCAATCTCCATCGGGAAAGCCTCAATTTTCGGGATTGCCCCGGCATTAAAGCCAACTACCAACCTTTTTAGCATTCCATACGGATATTTTGATACCAGATTATCCAGTTCGTTATGCCACATCAGCACTATCTCCCGCATTTTTAGATCATTTGCGCTTCTGGACTCTTTTGTTAACATTTTTTGGGCTTCGGCTTCTGTAAGATTTCTCATTAACAACTTCAACACGCGCTTATCCAGATCCATCCACGCCCTTTCAGGATGATTTTTCCAATTTTCAACATCAATTGATGACCTTGGTGCCGGGCTGCCATCCTCCATCGATACCACCGGACCACCACCCAAAGTCCCGTCCGGAGCCAGCCTGTTATCACGACCGGCGACACCGGAGCCCCCCGCGGATGACAGAGCCGATATCGGCTTGCCACCATCCTGATTCGCATCCCCATTCAATAAAGAAATAGTAACCAATGCCGCTGACGTTGAACCAATAGCAAAAATTCCTAAGACTAATAATATTCTTGTATTAATCTTCCGACCGATCGCCACCAACTCTTTTTTAAGTTTTTCCATTTTTACAAAATGCTCACTATCCGGCTGCACTTCGCCATACGCCTCTATGGTTTCTTTTATTTCCCGCTCTTTTTTACCAAGTTTTCCAAACATATACTCGTTTTTTTAAATATTTTGATATAAGCCGCCAGTTACTCTACCCTCCACTCCTCATCGCCTGAATCTCCATAACTTTTCAGACAGTAGGGCAGGGTGGATTTTCCGATAAATAGCGGACACTATATAACATAAACCAAAAAAGTCAACAATAATATTGACTTATTCATCAATCTATGTTAAAAATGCTGCCCGTCACATTGTGGCAAAGCCTAAATATTAGTCCAATGAACGATCAGTTAGTCAAAATTCCGGAAACCCCAATGAGTCTGAAACAGGCTCTGGAAGAGTATGCCGACCTGGTTTATGACGGCAAAGTCAATGTAGAACTCCTCGCCGCTCTGGAATTTGACGATACGCTCTTGGATCCTCCGGAAGCCTTCAGGCTTTTGAGCGATTATGAAAATCTGCCCACGGGCCAGCGTCTGATTCTTAATAAGATTATAATTAGCGACGGAATTCAGGTTTTTCCGGCAGACATTTGGAGCGCCTACTCCCTACAATCCTCACTTTCATATTCGGAGCTTATAACCAAATTTGAGCACATTAATAGAGAGGCTGACATCCAATCTTCATGCCTCCTGGCTCTGGCAATACGTTTTAAAGCTTCTTCGGAACATTCCCTGAAGGATATTTGCCGAACCGTAAAAAGAACTGTCCATTACAGGCATGCAAAAGACCGCAGCCTATTCGGGAAGAAAGCAAAAAAAACCGCAGACGAAAAATTATCTATTCAATCAATTCAGGATTTTTTAGAGCAAAATGAGGGGAATAGTAAGCTGTTAAGTCTATATGAACGCGAATATGGAAATGTCGAATATCAGCCTGCCTTGGACGATAATAAGAGCCGCGTGATTGCCAAACCTGAAGAATTAAGCATCGCTAAAGTTGATCAACTGTTAAATAACGGCCAGGATAATTATGATTACCATCAAGTATTTAGCTGGCTTTTTACCAGAGCTATTGGCAATGAAACCTTTCGTGAAAGTATCAGGAGGAGCAATTATTTCAGCAAAATAATAAATCATCTCCGCAGCCCCATGGATTTTGCTGATGTGGCTCTGTTCCTTGATGCAAATAATGAGAGTATACAGTCGAATGGCGACGCATTGGATTTATACGATGATATAGTTGCGCGCATTTTAGCGGCACTAAGGAAATCTTGCCACCATCCGGATGCTGTCCTTCAATTTGCACGCCATTTTTGCGATAGATTAGATAGCACCTTGCTGGATGAGATGAAAAAGCTTGTTGCCAAATCTCTGGATTCTTTAGCTCCGGGAAAAATTATTGAAGGACTGGGCAAAATGAATGCTGTTGAACTTTTAATTGTTACCAGCTCCATACCTGAAGCCACGGCTCACCGCCTCATGGAATATCTTTCCGCGGAACATTTCCTGCACACTCAGCCTAAAATCCGCCTTATTGCCGCTTTTCTTCACGGAAATAAGGATCTTTGGCTATTTGACAGATACTTAAACCTGCTCTCAGCCGATCGTCCCGGTTTAAGCACTCCTGAACGCCGCAGATTAAAGGATTTGATAAAGGTAGCCCTGGCCCTGGCTGGCATGAAGGAACAAATACCAGTACTGGAATCAGCAGTCGAATCTGCCATAGAAAGAATTGAAAAAACTCACGCTGAAAAAGCAAGAGCCATCGCCAGCGGCACCAGCGCTAGAATACGTGAAATAAGACCAGAAGGAGGTGAAGCAGGGGCAGATCATGATCCAAATGGTTCCAACGATAGATCCGATCGTAAACCTGGCCATAGCCATAAGCACGATCACCCCCCCGAACCTCCCCCAAAACGTCCCGGCCAACTTGACGCCATCGAATTCACAGCGACAATCAAAGACAAACTCGCCAAACTGAATCTGGACCCCGCTCTTGCAGCCAATATCGGCGTGACCAAAACTCCCACCGGCCCTATTCCCAGCAAGATTCGCGCTGATTTGGAAGCAACCGCCGCCGCCGCTGTCGCCATCGAATTATTTACCTGGAATGATGGAGAAGAAAAAGTCATTGAGGTAGAGGAGAATTCGATTCTCTCCCGTCTGGGAATAAAAGCCCTCCGTTTTCGCAAAACCAAAAGTTTTGACGTGGAATTTCTTTTTGCAGGAGATGAGCCTGCGCCTTTTTATGGGGGAGTTCACTTGAATGACCAGGGCGTACCGTCTAGTGAAAATTTTAGAGCCGAACAACTGCTGAAAGCCATTTTGGAGCTGGAGGCAATCAGACATTTTGTGAGAATTATGATGGCAGGAGAAGAAGTTCAAGATGCCGGCAATCTGGATGTTCTGCGCCTGCTTGGACTTGAAGCCATGCCCGCGCCGGAACCGGATCCTCAACCAAACCCCCCTGATGACCCCAAGAATCCCCCCGACAACCCCAAACCGAAAAACGAAACGCACAATTTCATCCTGGAAAACTGGCAGGCCTTCGAGGAATTCATGGAGCATTTGGAAAACACCGGCGATGTTAAGATGCCATTCAAGCATCTCCACGCCCTAGCCAGCAGCCTAGCCGCGAAAATCCAGATGGACAAGGCTATTCCAAATTTTGGCGTGACTGTGGAAATGCCTTTCGGACATATGCTATCCCCGCACGTTCAATCACTGGATTTTTACGATCCTACCAACACCCGTGAGATCCTCAGGAAATTGGAAATTAACCCGGCTGTTATCCATGTCGATAGTCTGGACAAGCTTGATGCCTATCTTGTTCGTATCAATGTTAGGATAGCCGGAGCCGATGAACAGATTAGCGCCTGTATAATTCCTCCCACTAATAGAGTCTACTTTTTCGGTGTAGATCCGGATGAAATTATTGATAATGAAAGATCCGAACCGCTGGCTCTCACTCACATGATTCTACAGGCCTTCAAAATGGCTGTCATGAGAGATGATGATCCCGAGGTGACCCATGCCGGCAGCCATCCAGGAGGATCCAAAAGAAGGGGAGCCATCCACATCAATCGCATAATTACCGAAGCCACCCGTACTTCTTATCCCCCGATTGTTACGTCCTGGAAAACTAAACCGGGACGGCAAGATTCTTCAGGGATCAAACAGGGACGATTTCCGACGGAAAATCTTCAGGAATACACCCGGGATATTTTAGAGAAAATAGCTGTCGCTGATACTCTGGAAACCGGCCTGATTTCCGCTGGCGTCAGAATGAGAGCTGCTGAACTTTGGCGCTTGCTGCCACAGTCAAAGGAAATTCCCAGACACAAATTCCCCGATATTTACATGCCGATTGACAATCCTGAAGTCGTGGAGAAATTATTGCAAATTTATCGTGAGCAAAAACTGGTAGGCATCCCCGAAGAGCAGGATTGGTTCCTGAATTTCATCCATAGAGAAGGAGTATCCGAAGCCGATGCCTTTGCCGCCCTGGATTTCATTACCGGCAGAGTGAAAAATCCTGGCGCGCCGGCATGGGAGGTAAATCCCTATTTTCGTGTACGTTGCGCCAAAAACTACCGGGGACCAAATCCTTACGGACAATTTCTCAGCCAGGTCCTGGCCATCTGCCAAAACGACCACGCCATTGGCCCGCAAACAAGCCTGGCCGAAGTTTATCAAGCCCTGCGCGGAGCCAGTATTTTAGATCCTGAAAATGTGAAAATTGCCACCAGCGGAGCCGCTGATTTCCGCTTCCCGTACCGCTTCCGTGAAGGTGGCAAAGAGATGCCGGCTAAAAAATTATTTAAAGATGGCTATGAAGTTCAGGGCAATATTGATCTGGAGGTAGTAAAAATTATTGCCGGCAACCGTGCCAGAATGTCAGCTGTCTCGGAAATCTGGCTGCGCGGTGATAATCGCGGCGAGGATATGAATTTTGCCTCAAGAATTCAGAGCCGCATGAGTGATAAAACGGCGGAAGTGGACCTCCGTCCCCGCGCCCGCGCCTTGCTGGTCTGGGAATTTTTGAATGATGAAGGAGAAGAACAATATGCTTTTTCTTTCCTGGATAGCGCCCGCGACTCCCTGGATTCTGAAAATCCCGGTTCCGTAATTCCTGCGGCACAAAGACTGCAGCGCTTCCCCAAAATTCAGACTGTTTCCAATCGTGTATTGATAGAAAATGCCACCGGCAATCATACCGATTTTGACAATCCTGGACGCTGGAGCAAAAGCGAACTGGTTAGTATGGAAATGCAGGGGATTTTCACTTTGGAAAGAGACGGCAGCCGCATAATCGGCATCCAACCCGGCAGCATCAAAAGAATTCAGCGCAAGAAAATTCTGATATTAACCGATGAACAGGTTGGCTACCGCCAATTCCGCTTCAAGCCTGCCACTTTCGCCGACTACATGGAATTCGCCCACAAAGAAAATCTATTGGACGCAAGTTTCGGCTACAATCCAAGATTGGCAAAGATTCAAAAGGTTATTTATGAGCTCCTTGAACCAGTTTAACAGGACACGTAAGGAATACTGACGCAGTGAGTAAATGTCGTCACAAAATTCTCAAAATGCAGTAGAAGCAGGCACATTTTTAGCGACTGCTTAGTCATCCCTAAATCCCACTCCCATTTGATGAAGCTGCTCTTCTCTTATAGGTTCTTCTTTCTCTTCAGTCAGAAACTCCGTCGCGTCATCTTCAGACTTCATTCTTACCGGCTTTCTACCTCGCGTACTACCTCCACGTCCCTTATGCCCAAATTCGTCAAGCCTGCCACTGCAAAGCCTTGCCAAAGCTCTTATTTTTTCAATGTTGTTCAGTATGGCCTCCCGCCCTTCTTCGCCGTCCTCAGCTTCATCCCCCTCGCCACCGACCACTACATCCGCCCTGATGGCGATAGATTCTCTTAATTTTACAACTTTTTGACTCAATTCCCCGAGCCGCGCCCTTAAGTGATCTCTGCAAATAAATAGTTCATATTGAGCCATTTTTCCAATTTCTTCCGGCGTTGCCAACTCCATATTTTTAAATTTAGAAAATTTCCAGGACGCCAAACTAAGCCAAAGTTCGTGTTTCGTCAAGAAAGGTAACGTCCACTCATCCAGATCGGACCGATCCTGAATTCGATACTACAACGTTTTTTCTCAAAGTCATGAAACGCCAACCGGAGTCTAATTTGAATCGTAACCATACCATATCATTAACCCAAGAAAACCTGGTCTCTTCAGACATCAGATCGGACCGGTCCCGAATCCCGGCTTAAAACATCTTTTTGCGCCTACCGCAACTCAGACAAGGTGAGTATACACTCACCGCGCTGTTCTGTCCAGCCACTTCAATTGATTTTGCATTCACAAAGCCTAAAATGAGCTCATGCAAGACCTACACGAAAAATTTGTAGAATATGGTAGAAATGCCAAAGAATGGTTAAGAAAGTGCGCAATGCTTTTACCCGAAATTGAGCGGCAGCAGGTTTGGAAAGAAAAAGGTTTCGAATCCATTCATGCCTATGCCGCAAAATTAGCCTGCATGAGCCGCGGTCAGGTCGACGACACCTTGAGAATTTTAAAAAGAATAGCGAATATGCCTGCTTTGTTAAAAGTGGCTGAGCAGAAAGGCATAAATGCCGTTCGCCCGGTCGCAACTATCGCCACGGAGGCAACCGCCGAATATTGGGCGAAAAACTCCTCAAAAATGAGCCGGCACGAGTTGGAGGCTTATGTGAGAGGACATCCGGATTTCCATCGCTCGCAAATTACCGGCATGGATACTCAACCAGTCTTAGCCCTAAAAAGTGAGTCAAATTCAACTGAAACCGCCCCTAATCAACCCCAAACAAAAGCCATAATCATGCAGCTAAAAATTGAACTGGCTGTCAAGCTTGAACAATTAAACAAAGGCGATTGGAATGAACTCGTGGAAAAATTGATAAAGCTCTACGAAAAGGATTTGGCAGAAAGCAAGCCGCCGGTTAATGAAAATGCTTCCCACAATATTCCAGGAAAAATAGAAGCATACGTACTGAAACGCTCCGGAGGATACTGTGAATTTCCAAATTGTAAACAAAAATACAAACACCTTCATCACACTAACCGTTTCGCTTCAAATAAAATTCACGATCCGGATCAAATAATTGCCTTGTGCAAAGCTCATCACGATTTGGCTCACCGCTCTTTGATCGACAATGAGGAAAGTACCCCGGAAAACTGGAAAATTAGAAAAGAGCCAAACCTGAACACTCTAAACTGGTTTATTGATAGTCAAGTACAGCTTTACCGGCGGGTTTAAAAACTTGCTCGCGAACATGTCTACTCTCTCAACCCACTCATCTCCTCCACTCTCCTCCCAATCAATTCCGCCGTTCCGATATCCTTGCGGTGAAAAACAGGGCCTTTCACGCTACGAGCTCCCGCCTCCGCCAATTTCTCGGCCTCCTCCAAGTCGTCCGCGATTCCCACCATCGCCACCGCTCTGGAACCGGCCAAATATAAACCATCGTCCCTCTGATCCACGGAACCAAAGTAAGTTTTCAATCGCGCACCATCAGCCGCCCCCATTACCCCATCAATTTCAATCTTCACTCCTTTTACCGGATTATCCGGATAGCCCTCCGGCACCACATATTTGCATACCGTCGCTTTATTCTCGAATTCTACCTTCATGCCGGCCAGTTCACCACGAATTATTGCCTCACACACCTCCACAAAATTCGTCTTCATTAACGCCAACACATTCATCGCTTCCGGATCACCAAAACGCGCATTGTATTCGATCAGCCTCACTCCCGACTTACACGCCATAAATCCGCCATACATCACTCCTTTGAATTCACAGCCGGTTTCTCGCAGCAGGGCTGCCGCCACTTTTTGTGTAATCACTGCCGCTTCTTCCACATCTGAAGGCCTCAAAAATGGCAGAGAATGGTTCGCGTCTGAGTAAGTACCCATGCCCCCGGTCATCGGGCCGTGTTCACCCTCATACGCCCTTTTATGATCCTGCACGCATGGCATTTCGGCCGTATTTATGCCATCACAGAAGCTCATCAGACTGAATTCCTGACCAATTAATTTTTCTTCGATCACCACACGCCTGCCCGGTGCCGGACAGGCAGGCCCACAATCTGCCAGGCATTCTTTGGCATACAAAAGGCCTTCGGCCTTGCCTTGTAAATGATCGCCACTCACTTTCACTCCTTTACCACCTTTGAGCCCATCAGCTTTCACTACAAAATCATCCCCCAGTTCTTTAAAAAATTCCTTCAGCCCCCTCTCATCATAAAAAACCTTAAATTTCGGATTTCCAGGAATACCATGCTTTTCCAATAAGTCTCGCGTAAACGATTTCGAAGATTCCAATCGTCCCACGGTCTGCAGGGGAGAGGCACTATGCACGCCAGCCTCCAGCAGCATATCCACAATTCCGGCGGCAATTGGCGCTTCCGGGCCGACGACAGCAAAATCCGGTTTTACTCGCTTCACAAATTCACTAATAGCCTCACCATCACACACATCTCTCATCAAATATTCTCCCCCTCCAAGTAGCCCAAAAATCCCCGGATTTTTCATTTTTCCCACGGCAAAAATTTCCACAGCCGCACCTGTTCGCCCGCCACCGCCATCGCCCCTCTGCAAAGCCTCCGCAATTGCATGCTCCCGCGCGCCATTCCCAATTAGCAAAACTTTTTTCATAAATGAAATTTTACATTCCCGGGAACGTACTTTAAATTTTACCAAAATCTGTCCGGGCAGATCTGCCTACCGTCAGGCACAGGCGGGCACACTTTTAAACCTTATTTCCTATCTCCATTTTCACTCTCCAGGACTTCCAAAGCCAGACGTACATCTTCCCTCACCGACACATGCACATCCCCCATAGCCTTAGCATTAGCCGCTTCTCCTTCTAAAACACTTTGCAGCGCTGCAGCATCTAGCCCCCGCACCGTTTCTCTATCAAGCGTCTTCCGAGGTTTTCTTGCAGACCAGAGATCATCATGAGCAATTGGGAGTTTCATAACTATTCTTTTTAAGCAATAAATATTCATAGCCTACAACAAATTCAACTGTCTCTTAGACCCGCCTCCCCCCTCGTCCATTTCCATATCCCTTTCCACTTCACCGCCTCTCTGTGCATTGCGTGCTTCCGCCTGTTTCTTCAAAACCTCCTCCGTAATATCTCCCGTCACATATCTGCCGTCAAAACAAGACATATCCAAATCCTTCACCTTCGGATTACCTTCCACACAGGCGTCAAAAACATCTTTCAGCTCTCCATAGAACAAAGCGTCCGCTCCAATTATTTTGCAAATTTCTTCCGTTGAATGATTCACCGCTACCAGCTCATCTTTCGAAGCAATATCAATTCCATACAAATTCGGACTGACTATCGGCGGAGAATAAGAAGCGAAATACACTTTTTTAGCCCCAGCCCCGCGCACCATATCTATAATCTGTTTGGAAGTATTGCCCCGCACGATACTGTCATCAATCAACAGCACTTTTTTACCCTGAATTTCCAGCGGCATCGGATTCAACTTATATCTTATGGATTTTTTACGAATCCTTTGCCCCGGCATAATAAACGTGCGGCCAATATATCTATTTTTAACCAATCCCTCACGATATTGCAGCCCCAGCTCATCCGCCACCGCAAAAGCCGCGGTTCTTGATGAATCTGGCACCGGCATCACCGCGTCGATTTCAAGCCCGGCCTTTTTAATTTTCTTCGCCAATTTTTTACCCATTCTCATGCGCGATTTGTAAACCGAAATGCCATTGATGATTGAATCCGGCCTGGCAAAATACACATATTCAAACAGGCACGGAGAAAATTTCTTATTCATTAATTTCTTGCGATGCACCTTCCTAGTTCCTTCCTCAATAAATATCGCCTCCCCATTGCCCACTTCATCCAGATATTCATAACCAAGAATATCCAAAGCCACCGACTCGGAAGCAAAAATATATTCCGGCATGGGACGAAGTCCCGGGTTATTTTCCCTCTTGCCAAAAACCAGCGGCCTTATTCCATGTGGATCTCTAAAAGCAAACATACCCTGTTTTGCAATATAACCAATTACCGCGTAAGCACCTTTGCATCTCTTATACACACTTTCCACCGCTTTCCAGATATGTTCCGGTTTGATTTTTTCCGGATTTTGATTGGACAAAGATTTGGTGAAAATATTTAGCATTACTTCACCATCATTATCCGAATTCACCAGGCGGTGATCTTTTTCAAATATTTCCTGTTTTAACTCGGCCGCGTTGAAAACATTGCCATTAAAAACCAGCGTCACTCCATAAGCCGAGGGGCTGATAAACGGCATCACCGAGTCCACCGAACCGCTGCCCATCGTCGCATATCTGTTAAGACCCAGACCAGCATAGCCATTCAATTCCATCATGTGTCTGGTATGAAAAACATCTTTCACCAAACCAATGCCTTTGCGTATGTGAAAACATCCGTCGTAAGTCACGATTCCAGCAGCATCCTGTCCACGGTGCTGCAAGGTCACCAGCGCGTCATACACATCTTGCGCCACATAATCCTGCCCGTAAATTCCGACAATTCCGCACATGGTATTCAGTTGTTAATTGATAATTGACCATTGAGCCTTTTCGCCGCCCTCACCGTATTTTCCATCAGACATGCCACTGTCATCGGTCCCATGCCTCCCGGCACCGGCGTCACATACGCCGCCTTTTTCGCCACATTTTCGAAATCTATATCTCCAACCAGTTTGCCGCCTTTTTGATTTATTCCAATGTCAATTACTACCGCCCCCTCCTTCACCATCTCGGCTCTGATCAAATCCGGCTTACCCACCGCCACGCAAAGAATATCCGCCCTCCTCGTGTGTGCCGCTAAATCTTTCGTATACACATGACAGGTCGTCACCGTGGCATTTCTATTCAACAGCATCACTGATAATGGCTTGCCCACAATGTTACTATGTCCTACCACCACCACTTCCTTTCCTTCCACCGGTATTTTATAGTGCTCTAAAATTCGCACCACTCCCAGTGGCGTACAAGGCGCCAAATACTCAAATTCCTTACTCAACAATACCTTTCCTAAATTATAAGCCGTAAATCCATCGACATCTTTTTTCGGCTCGATCGCGCGAATCACCTCCGGCATATACACTTGTTTTGGCAGAGGCAGCTGGACTAAAATTCCATGCACCAGCTCATTCCCATTCAGCTGGAGAATTTTCGCAATCAACTCCTCCGTCGTAACATCGGTTTCATAATCTATTTGCTCCCACTTTATGCCTGTTGCGAGACAAGCTTTTTGTTTTTGGGCAATATAGGAAACCGAAGCCGGATCTTTACCGACCAAAATCACGACAAGCTTCGGATGAATATGTTTTTTTTCGAGCTCGGCAACCTCTTGTTTGAGTGAAAGTAAAATTTCCTTTGAGACTTTGCGCCCATCAAGTAGCTGCATATTTTTGGGAGAAAAAATAACAGAGAATATGTGACCACATCGCTTTGGTTCAGCATATCCTCTATGTCTCGATAATATATGTCCCGGACTGAATCGTCAAACTTTCTAATGCCCGGAATCAGTCTCATCGTCAATATCTCCCACGATTTCTTCCAGAATATCTTCAATGGTTACTATACCAACCACTTTATCCTTCTCGTTCACCACCACCGCCATATGCATTTTCTCTTTTTGAAATTTTTTCAGCAGAGCGCTTATTGGCTTGGTATTTGGAATAAAACAGGCTTTTTTCACCAATAATTCCAGATCGATTATTTTATTGCCTTTCTGCAATTCCGTCAGCAGATCTTTAATGTTCAAAATGCCAATAATATTATTCAAAGAATCTCTATAAACCGGAATTCTTGTATATTCCGAATTGATAATCATCCTGATATTTTTTCTGTCGGATTTATCGATATTAATCGCGAACATTTTAGCGCGCGGGGTCATCACTTGTCCCACCGCGCTATCATTAAAATCAAAAACATTATCCAGCATTTCATGTTCATCTTTTTTCAGCACGCCCGACTTATGGCTTTCATATATAATTGCCCGTAATTCATCTTCTGTAATCTTACCCTCACTAAAGCTTGTTCTATCATTGAAAATTCTCAAAACAACATTGCTGGAAGCCGTCAGAAACCAGCTGATCGGTGAGGCAATTACTGATAAAATGTAAATGGGATACACCGCGAAAAATGCAAATTTTTCTGAATATTTTATGCCCAGCGATTTTGGGATTAATTCACCAATCACAATCGAGAAATAGGTTATACCGATAACAATAATTACAAAGCTGATGGTTCGGGCATTTTCAGCAATCGATAGCCACTCGACATTTTCCAGTAGGGGAGCCAGCTTTTTGGAAATATTAGCACCGGCAAAAGCTGAAGCTATGGTGCTGATTAAAGTAATTCCCACTTGTATTGTAGCTAAAAACTTTTCCGGCTTATTCAGGATTTTTTCTATTAACAAAGCCTTTTGATTATTTTTCTTTACCAATTGCTGAATCCGCGTTTTTCTCAGAGAAATAAAGGCCATCTCCGCCCCCGAAAAAAAACTGTTCAACAGAATCAGCAGAATTACTATGAAAATCTCCAGTAGCATGAAGCGCAGTATAACAGCTTACTCCCGCACTTGCAAAAAGTTTCAGAAATTATTCATCACCACCGCCAAAATTTCCTCAGCGGTTTTTTCTTTTGTCTCCCTCCTCTCGATCACCATCCATCCATATTTCTCCGCCAGGCTTTTCATCACGCCGGCGCATTTTTCCATTAGTTGGGGATTTTGCTCATGCAGATGAATTTTTTCTATCACTCTCGGATCCCTTTCCCCATTTATGAAAATCGCCAAATCTTCCTTTAATAAAAACTTATTAGCTTCTTCCAGCCAGCCCTGCTGCAAGCCCTTTGTGACGCCCCAGGCTATGCCGGTCCCCACATAATCTTCCGCCACCACCACATAGCCTTCTGCCAGCAGTTTTTTGAGTTCCGGCTCAAACTGATAGCGGTTTAATACGAACCATAGCTGTAACTCATCTTCGGAGATTTTTTGTTGAGGCAAACCGTCTGAGTCACCATGCTCCAGCCGGGGATCGGCCACCTGCCCGTCGGCCACGCTTTCCCTCAAGGTCTTATTCAAAAATGGCCCGGTCGGCGGCAAATCATAGATCGGATATTTCAGGTATTTTACTTTATATCCGGCTTTTTCCAAACTCCTCACCAGCAATTCAGCCTGAGTAGACTTGCCGACATTGTTTATTCCGTAAATTGTGATCAGTTTGCCTTCCATAATTATTTTACTAAAATTTGACCAATTCTACATTATGTTTTCTGTTCTGAATTGACCCCCGGGGGTCAATTTTTGATAGAACACAACTGGTTGCCTCTGTCAAAACTTTCAAGATTTTCACCCCATTCCTCCCGTACTCCCAAATCCGCCCCTGCTTTCTCGCTGCATTTCTTCCACTTCTTCCCACTCAAATTTATCAATTTTCACAAACACTCCCTGCGCGATTTTTTCGCCTCTCTTTACCTCCACATCCCTCTGGCTGAAATTATAAACCAAAACTCGGATTTCGTCTGCCGGGCCGCAATAATCATGGTCAATAATTCCAAAACCATGCGGGGGCAAAAGCCCTTTTTTCAATGGCGTGCTGCTACGAGAGGCCACGATTAGCATATAGCCCACCGGCACTTCCACGATCACATTCGCCGGCACCATCGCTATTTTTCCCGCCGCCACTTCAGTATTCTCCCGCGCGATCATATCAAAACCTACCGACCCACCGGTTTCATACACCGGCAGCGGCAAAGTTTTATCTATGCGTTTGATTTTCACTTTCATGAATGTATTGATTTATTGCATGCTGCATGTTAACATTCAGACATCACCAATGGAAAAGTAGCCCTAGCTGGTTCCGTCCTTCTAGGGCCTTTTCTTTGCATAGGCTAGCTTCTTTTTGAGCTCGTTCATGTATCTCAAATAAGGCCTAATGTGTTTGAATTTAAGTAGCGCCGAAAATTTGAATCCATTTGGAATAAGCACCACTTTCAGTTTCTTTTTCTCGGTAAAATAATTCACCAGGCAGTAGAAATCTCCATCGCCGGTCACAATCACAGCCTTATTGTAATTAGGATATTCAACCATTGCCTGCAGCACAAGCTCGGCATCACAGTTTCCCTTTGTTGTACCGTCTTTGTACTTTAATGTTGGTTTGAAAATACAGATAAAGCCGGCATCCTGAAGGTATTTATACAGTTCATTGTTGCCTTCAATGTAGCCGATAAACAAAAATGCTTTGCTCACATCATACTTATCCTTTAGGTATGTCCTAAAGCGCTTGAAGTCCAGCTTCCAGCCAAGAGCTCTAATACTAAGATTGAGATTCTGGCTGTCTATAAAAGCAAAATTTTTCATAAATTATCTGAGCGCAAAGCGCGAAGGCGCAGCAAGCGAAGCATGTGGCTTTGCCATTGCTGAGCGAAGCGAGCTTATAAATTTGATTTCGAGGCCAATATAAATTATAATCCCACAGCTAACAACCAATTATGAACATTTTCAAAAAGGCCAATTTTCTGGTAATGAGCTGGACGGTGGAAGCTTTGAACAAAACGGCCGATGACGAACCGCCTAAAGATGCTGAAGGTAAAGCTATAATCGACTTTGCTGTAGGCGGACAGGCGGTGATTGAAGGCGTGATGATGCGCTCGCCAAACAATCTCACGATTGCTGTAAGAAAAGCGGACGGCACCATTAAAGTAAAAAAGAAAAAATTCCGCACGCTCACCCAAAGATATAAATGGCTGAATGTCCCGATCATTCGTGGCGTGATAAATCTTGTCGAGATGATGTATGTTGGCAGCGATGCCATTAATTATTCCGCGGCGGAGTCTCTAGAAGGCGACGAAGCTGAAAGCGGAGTCGCTAAATTACACACGACTGATCACAAAAAAGGGTCGTATGACGGCGAGATCTCCAAAGACGAAAAAGCCAAAAAAATAAAAACTGATAAACCTTCCGCCCTCTCCAAAATCGGCATGGCCCTAATGTACATTTTTTCTTTTGCCATTGCCATGGTCATGAGCCTCGGACTTTTTAAGCTCATCCCACTTTGGATTACCACCTGGCTCGATTCCCAAAGCAGCTATATTCACAATAACTATATAGTTTTCAATCTGATAGATGGCGTGCTGAAAATGACCATTTTCCTTTCTTACATTTACATTCTTTCATTATTTCCCAGCTTTCATCGTATTTTTGAATATCACGGCGCCGAACACAAATCGATTTTTAATTATGAATCCCACGAACCGCTCAACGTGAAAAACGCCAAAAAACAAATCCGTTTTCATCCTCGCTGCGGTACCAGCTTTATTTTAATAGTCTTCCTCGTCAGCATTTTATTCTACACTTTCATTCCCAAGCAGCCTGATTTCTGGGCGAATTTTTCCCTTCGCCTGGCGCTTTTGCCTTTCATCGCCGGCATTTCTTATGAATACCTCAAGCTCAGCGCCAAGCACGCCAATAATCGCATAGTAAAAGCCCTCATCGCCCCCGGCCTGTGGTTCCAAAGACTGACTACCCAGGAACCTGACGAAAAACAGCTCGCGGTGGGTTTGCAGTCACTACAGGCAGCGCTGGAGATGGAAAAGATGGCAAATTGATTCATGTACGAGAGTCCATGTGTCCCCAAAGACGCACTCGGAAAACGTAATTTGCTCTATCTCTAGCCATTATTTTAGACGGGCCTAGTTTTTGGGGACACTGCAAATTTGCATTTACAATTTAACAAATTAACAAATTAACTTGACCGATATTCAGATCAGCATTCTTAATAACTTCCCCAGGAATACACGTGAAAACGCTGATTTAGCCTTGTTGTAGACAAAAAACACGATGGTCCCAAATCTTGGGGAAGTAAATCCATACGCAACAAAATAAAGCCCCCCGACATTTCGTTGGAGAGGCTTTTATAGTTTTTGAACACACACAAGCCGTTTCCTCTACGCCGACCTACTCTCCGCAATCGCCGCACTCACGTCCACTTTCACCGCCGGACCCATCGCTGTAACTACAGTCAAACTGTTCATGTAATTACCCTTCGAGCTACTTGGCTTCACATCAAGCACAGTCTTCACGATAGTCCTCAGATTTTCTTTCAAATTCCCCTCAGTAAAGGAAACTTTGCCGAAAATATTATGGAGATTCCCATCTTTGTCCACACGCAGCTCCACCTTACCTTTTTTCAAATCGGCAATGATTTTGGCAAAGTCAGGACCGACAGTACCGGCCTTCGGACTTGGCATCAGCCTCTTTTGACCAAGAATCTTCGCCACTTTGCCCAAAGCCTTCATTTGATCCGGAGTCGCTACCGCTACATCGAAATCGGTCCAGCCCTTTTCAATCTTGCCGATCAAGTTCTCCGTACCGGCCTCACTGGCACCGGCCGCTTTAGCTTCCTTAACTGACTCTTCACTCACAAAAGCCACGACCGTCACGTCTTTACCTGTACCATGTGGCAAGCTCACGGTCGTACGAATGTTCTGATCGGCCTGTTTTGTGTCCAAACCAAGATTGAAATGCACTTCACAACTGGCGTCGAACTTTGTTGGAGAAGTTTTCTTGAGCAATGCAACTGCTTCATCGAGAGTATAAGCTTTGCCGGCTTCGATTTGCTTGGCAAGCTCCTTGTATTTTTTTCCACGTCTTTTCATAAAAATTGTTGTTAGTGGTAATGGCGCGCCGCCTGCGCAGGCGTGTAAGCTCCAGTTTTCGATCCGACTTTAGTCAGACCTCCCACGAAATAAAAACTTTTTTACTGCCTTTCGGCGATTATCCCTCTACTTTCACCCCCATACTCCTCGCCGTCCCTGCAATAATCTTCACCGCTGCATCCATATCATTAGCATTCAAGTCTTCCATTTTAGTCTTGGCAATCTCTTCGAGCTGAGCCCTGGTTATTGTGCCAACTTTTTCCTTATGCGGAATTTTCGAACCACTTTCAATCCCGATCGCTTTCTTGATCAAAATAGCCGCCGGAGGACTCTTCATAATGAAAGAAAAACTCCTGTCATCAAAAACTGTAATCACGCAAGGAATGATTGTGTCACCCTTGTCCTTGGTCTTGTTGTTAAATTCAGAACAGAATGACTGAATATTCACACCATGCGGACCGAGCGCCGTACCAACCGGAGGGGCTGGATTGGCCTTGCCTGCAGCGACCTGTAGCTTGATCACTGTCTTAATTGCTTTTGCCATTTTAGTTTGGAATTAATTTGTACTTTGCTTCATAGCCCAGTGCGTAACTGGCGGCATTCTACGGATTTGAATGAAAAAGTCAATAAAGTTCACTACCCCAGCTCCCACTGAATCAATTGCAGCAGATTTTTGACTTGAGAATGATACATTTTTGGATAGGAGAAGGCATAGATCAGTCCCGAAATTCTCACTGTCAGAAAAGCCGTGTCTAATCTTAATTGATCGTTCATATAGAATGATGCCACACCGTATTGATTAGTCTCATTTACCTTGATATTCGGAGCCTGGGCAGCCCGCAATTTTAACATTTGATAGACCTCGCTGACATTAGTGTTTAATCCAATCTTGAAAATGTAAACTTTCGCCAGCACTTCATCCCGATTCTTTATAGCCGTCTTGGTCACTTCCACATCCTTCAGATCACTAATATCTATGGTTTTGAATAGTCGTCCGTCGAGGGGCTCGTTTTCCAAAGTGCCACTGGTGAATCCGGCACTTTTGATCTGCTCATCGCGCAAATAGACATTGCCTGTCGGAGCCGTCATAGTGACGAAGTTCTGATCTTCAAAATCTTTGAGTCCGCTCAGTTTATCGCCCTCCTGAGTAGTTAATTGACCGGACATATCCTTAATTTCCAACTCTGTAACATCCACCGGTTGGTCATCATTTTCAAACGCACTTGGATCAAGAAAAATAGGGTTTCCGGCATCACTTGCTTCAAGATCATCGCTACCCGCATTCTTCCCGGCACCACTGTTTCCGGAATTATTTTCACCCGGACTTTTCAGCGCATCACTGTTTCCGGAATTATTTTCACCGGAACTCTTCAGCGCACCACTGTTTCCGATTTTTTCCCTGCCAATGAGCGAAACCGGTAAAACCTCGTTGTCCGCGCCCAGTTTATTATTCAACTCTCCATCACTTCCTAGCACATTCGTAGATATACTTCTTTTCACATCCAAACTTTTTGGTAATGTGAGTTTCATATCCTCACCTCCTCCCTGCTCAGTTGCCACATTGCCCGACAAATTGTCTTTGGCCATCAGCTCAACAAAAACCACTACCACGACAATCGTGAGCAATATTGTAAAAATCGTAAATTTTTTCATGGAGTGAAGGAGGAAAATAGTATTCCAAAATATTATAAGATGAAAACGAGAAGAATTCAACAGGTTCTCTAAACAATTTTTGAACCTGGATCCTGACGTATCATATTTTAGTATAATACCGGCCGCCAGAAAAATTTTTGTCGTACAATTTTTAGACCCTTGCCGTACCATTATTTTCCGCATCAAAACCCCATCTGTAAATATCACACCGCTCGACAACGACCAAAAAAACTTTGCCGTACCAGTCTTTTCTTCATCAAAACCGATCCTTACTCGGCACCCGCCATTCAATCCTCCATCGCCACTCTTGGTGAGCGTATACTCACCAACATTTTACGCTTTCTGTCAGCCTAAAGTGGACTTTTCCGCTGTAA
>CAYZOB010000068.1:0-20182 GCA_964480115.1 uncultured Candidatus Peribacteria bacterium | reverse complement strand
AAAAGTTTGTCGATTTGTTCTCTGGTTAATGCAGGGCTGCCTGCTCTATGATTTTCAATCCTTTCTTTTATGAATTTAGCGAATTTTTCTTGGGTGTTGATTTCTGTTAATTCTTTATCAATGAGGTTCTTAGTTGTTGTTAAGTCTCCGGCTGGTTCTGTCGTAGCTTCCAGTCTTTTTTCTTCGCTAATCTCCGCTACTCGCCCGGCTTCTGCATCTAGACCCTCTATAGTTCTTGGATCCTGTCTGTCAGAAGATTCTCCTTCCCTTCCTTCAAACACGAAACGCTGCTCTTTGAAAGAGTTTTTGTTTAGTTTTTGAAATAAGTATAGAAGCCGTGGTCTACTCATTTTTTTTGTTTTTGAGAGTTAATTTGGGAATTAAATCTTTATATTATATCAAAAATAAAGACTTGGGTCAATTGATGTTGCGAGAATTTTTGTATTAGTTTGTCTATATTGCATTTATGAAATTACCGGTAATCATAGTTAATTTTAAGCTTTATGAGCAGGCGACAGGTGATAATGCTGTAAGTTTGGCGAAAATTCATGAAAAAGTTGCCAGGGAGACCGGTGCCAGTCTGGCGATTGCCGTGAATCCGATTGATCTTGCCAAAGTGGTGGAAGCGGTGAGCATTCCGGTTCTTGCTCAGCATATTGATCCGATAAAATTTGGCGGACACACCGGACACATTTCGCCCGATCTGGTAAAAGCAATTGGCGCTTATGGGACTTTGCTGAATCATGCGGAATACCCAATCGGGAATGAGGCAATTTTGAAATCGATAGAAAGATGTCGTGATCTTGGACTTTACACCGTCTTGTGTGCCAATACTCCCGAGACTGCCAGAGATTTCGTGAAATATAATCCGGACTTGATTGCCGTGGAACCGCCGGAATTAATTGGTGGGGATATTTCAATATCCAGGGCCGGTCCGGAAATTATTGAAAGGGCGGTTAAGGTGGTAGGGAAGAATATGGTTTTGGTCGGTGCGGGAATTCGTGATCCGGAAGATGTTTCCATCGCTTTGTCTTTGGGAGCGGTTGGTGTGCTTTTGGCTTCCGGAGTGACAAAAGCCAAGGATCCTTATTTAGCTTTATTAGATCTGGTTAGCGGACTTTTTCATGGCAGGCAGGCTTGATTCCAATAATATCAGAAAAATTATTAATAAATCGTTTTTGAAAAGCGGTGTGTCTATTAGGCCGTGGATGAAAAAATATAAAAGTAGGAAGTTGCTGATGATTTGGAAATTTAAAGGTTTTTGAATTTGCCAATTATAAATGTTTTGCAGATTTTTCTTGATGCAGAAAAGTAGCAGGATTAGTCCGGGAATTCCAAATTGAAAAATAAAAAGAAGAAAAATATTGTGAGGCTGGAGGACGTAGTAGTCCAATGGTTCATGGCCAAGCGTGGCTTTTACATGCTGAAAATATTGTTCTTGAAATTGTCCGAGTCCTATGCCGAACAGTAAATTCTCGGGTTTTTTCAGTAAGCTGAGAGAAGTGTTCCAAATTTCTCCCCGTTCGCTCAAGCTGGAGTAATTTGTTTGTAATGTTGGTAAAATTTTGAGGTAAAAAATTGCCGTGGTTACCGCGATGAAACTTATCACAATGATTATTTTTCTGCCGCCGCGTTTGAAAAGATATAAAAAAATTATTATTAAACTTGCGGCTATTGCGCCCATAGAAACGGTCGCGATCATTAATATTCCCAGTGTAAGAGCATATAATAAATTAGATTGCACTTTTGGATTTTCGAGAAATTCCAGAATGAAAAAAATAAAAAACGGCGCGAGATAGTATGCTAGATATACCGCAGCATCAAGAGGTCCCAGCAGGCGATAGTCGAGGGCGACATTGTGGCCGAGAAGGTTATAAATTAATGAGAAAAGCCCAAAAGTTATCGCGCCTATTCCGGCGACTTTTAACGCTTGTTTTTTTTCAATATCGCTTTTGAAAGTTTCGAGAAAAATAAAGGTTAGTATGCAGGCAAAACCCAGAAATTTTAAGTGTCTGATGAAATCCAGTTTATTTTCGATTGGTACGATTATGGTTGAAATTGCCGTAAGTAGAAGCAGGCCGAGAATCAGCCAGCGGTTTTTGATATTTTTTGCAGTTTGCAAGCAAGTTCCGCTTCTAATTGTTGCAAATCCAAAAATGATTACCTGTAGACCAATAAATATTTCCTGTAAATTTGTTGGATAGTTACCAAGATTAAACCTGATCAGGTATGATTGAAGGAAAAAGAGATTGATATAGAGTAGCAGCTTGTTAATTCTCATGTGATGAGTTTAAGCTGAATGTTATGTTTTGGCAAAAGAGATGCAAAGCAAATTTCTGTCCCCGGGGACGACTTTTTGTTATATTGTGGACATGGAAGTGATTTCCGGAAAAATAGTTACAGGCTTGGGTTTAGGTAAAAAACTTGGTTTTCCCACAATCAATCTGCCTTATTTTGGCAAAGAATCCGGAGTATTTGCCGGGGAAGTTTTTTTGAATGGAGTTGGGCATCCTGCCGCTATCAATATAGGCAGCCGTCCTACCGTTGATGATAAAAAAAATCTTTGCGAGGCTTTTTTATTAAATATAAGTGCTAGCGATGAAGCTATTATTAATGAAATTAAGCCTGATACTGCGATCCAGATTCATCTAAAACAAAAAATTCGCGACACCAAGAAATTTGCAAATCTTGTAGAGCTCAAGACGCAAATAGCCAAGGATGTGGAATTTGTTAAAACTTGCTATAATCTCTGAGCAATTAAGATTTCCATGAAATTTCCATGAAACGTTTACTGGCAAAAATTTTTCCCGATAGGCACCCTTTAAGACTTCTATATCACAAAATACTTGGCGTGATAGCAGCTGTAGTCAATGGCTTTCCTGGCGATAAAATGATTGTAATCGGAGTTACCGGAACCAAGGGCAAATCTACCACCACTAATTTTATTACCAATGTGTTGAACGCTGCCGGACTAAAAGTTGGTATGACCTCAACTATTAATTTTCAAATTGGTAACGAGCGCTGGACCAATGCCACAAAAAAGAGTACGCAAAGTCCTTTTGTGTTACAGAAAATGCTCAGACAGATGCTTAAATCCGGTTGTAAATATGCTGTGCTGGAAGTGACTTCACATGCCATTGATCAGTCCAGAATTTTTGGTATTAATTTCGATGTGGCGGTGGTGACCAATGTTACTTCGGAACATATTGAGTATCATGGTAATTTTAATAATTATCTTGCGACCAAGGCGGAGCTGTTTAAAAAAGTTTCCCGTGGAAAAAAGAAATTCGGCGTACCGAAGGTTTTGATAATGAATTCAGACGATAAATATTTCAGTTATTTTGATCAGTTTGTTGCTGATAGAAAAATCACCTATGGTTTGAAATCGGCGACGGTTTATGCGGAAAATATTGAGAAAAAACCAGAGGGATCTCACTATATTCTGCATGTGCCAAATAATTCTTTACCTATAGAATTGAAAATGCCCGGTCAATTTAATGTATATAATTCCCTGGCGGCGACAGCAGTCTGTATGGCTTTGCAGATACCGCTTATTACCATCAAGAAAGCTTTGGATGAAAGTTCATCCATTGCCGGCCGTTTTGAGCACGTGAAGTGTGGTCAAAAATTTACTATAATAGTGGATTATGCTCATACGCCTGAGTCTTTGGAAGGATTATTGAAATTATATAGATCTCTTACGCCTAAAAGGTTGTTTGCTGTTTTTGGTGCTACAGGTGGTGGTAGGGATAAGTTAAAGAGGCCTAAAATGGGTGAGATCGCTAATGAGCTGGCTGATTATATTGTTCTTACCAATGATGATCCGTATGAAGAAGATGAATGGGAAATTATTGAACAAATTGCCAAGGCGATTCCCCGAAAGGAAGGCAAGGGATTTTGGAAAATTCCTGATAGGGAAGAGGCTATTCGTTTGGCACTCACTTTGGCTCGAGAAGGGGATTGTGTGGTTGTGGCCGGCAAGGGTTCCGAGGAGGTTATTAAGTTGCGTGGAAAAACCATTGCCTGGAATGACAAAAAGGTTATTACTGGATTGCTTGAGCGTGAAATGGAGGTAAGGCTGGATAATGGAATATGGGAAAAGCGGGAAAATGTCTGTAAAGAGTCTTAATATGCGAGGATTTCTGCTAATAGATAAGGGTATAGGGATCACCTCTTTTGACGTGGTTTACAAGGTGAGAAAATGGGCTCAGGAAAAAACGGGACTACGTCTTAGTGTTGGCCATGCCGGGACTCTCGATCCTTTGGCGACCGGGTTATTAATAGTCGCTGTGGGTGAGGCTACTAAACTGCTGGAATATTTTATCGGATTTGATAAAGAATATGAGGTAAGGGCCAAGTTTGGGGCGATTTCGGATACTTATGACAGGGAAGGGAAAATTGAAGTTTTGAATGAGAAAAAAATGCAAAAGTATGTAAAATTTACGCGAAAATCTTTAGAAAAGCTTATTTCAACTAAGTTTGTTGGGGCAATAGAGCAGGTTCCACCAAAATATTCCGCTTTGAAGATCAATGGGCAGCGGGCAATGGATTTAGCACGTAAGGGAGAGGATTTTGAAATGAAAGCTCGGAAAGTAATGATTTATGATTTGAAGGTGGGAAAATTTGCTTGGCCGGAAGTGGTAATGAGCGTGAAATGTGGATCCGGAACCTATATCAGGTCTTTGGTGCATGATATTGGTCAGGCAGTGGGGTGCGGGGCGTATGTGAAAGAGTTGAGAAGATTGAGTATAAATAAGTATAATCTTGATGGTGAAAATGTGCTGGAGGTTAATAGAGATTTCAACATTGCGAATAAAAATATAGAACAGTGTCTGGAAAGTATAGAGGATTTTGTTGGGTTGAATGGTCGGGAGGGTGTTGATGCAAGATGTCCGGATGTCTCCGTGGTTCCTGGGGATAACTTCCAATCTGTTAGTTTGATTGATAAAGAATATATTGAGCTTAGGCATGGCAGAACAATACTGAGTAATAAATTTGAACATGGCGGGGTGATGATAGGTTTATTTAAGGGAAAAGTAGTTGGGGTTTTAGAAAAATCACTTCAACCGGGGACGATCAAATTCCGTAAACGGATTTTTGAATAATTTTTGTTTTTTTTGTAAAACTGTGCAAGAATATTTCAGAATTTTATGGATTTGCAAAGTATTCTTTTACAGTTTTATCAGCCGGCGGTTTTTGCTTTTGTTACCGCTTTGGTTTTTGTTTGGTTATCGCTAAGGTTTTTTCCCAAGGCCGGTTTGATCGATAGGCCTCACAGGTATGGAATTTGCAGGGATCCTATCCCTTATTATGGCGGATTGGCGATTTATACTGCTTTTATGATTTCAGTTTTAATTTTTGTACCTTTGAGTGGGCAGGTTGTTGGATTGTTGATTGGTGGTACTTTGATTATGTTGTTGGGTTTTTTCGATGATCTTTTTGGTTTGAGTCCCTGGTTGAGGTTGGGGGTGCAATTTGTAGCAGCGGTGATTTTAGTTTTGTATGGAATTGGGATCCTATCAATTAATTTGCCTTTTTTTGGTTCGCTTACTTTTGACAAGATTTTGTGGAATGGGATTTATTTATTTAGCGCGGCATTTACGGTTTTGTGGGTCATGACAATTCTAAATACCATGAATTTTGTTGATGGGGTCAGTGGATTGGTTAGTGGGGTGAGCTTTGTGGCTGGTTTGACGATTTTTTTACTTAGTATTCATCCCGATCTTCATGAGAATCCGGCTTCACAATTGCCGGTCGCTACAATCGCCTTGATTGTTGCCATGATAAGTTTGGTTTTTCTTATTTTTGATTTTCCCGTGGCAAGAATTTTGATGGGGGATACCGGTAGTACTTTTTTGGGTTTTATGATTGCCACTTTGGCCATTTTTTCAGGAGGAAAGGTGGCTACGGCTTTTTTGGTTTTGGGTATTCCAATCCTGGATATGATTTGGGTAATTTTGCGGAGGATTTTTTGTAAACAGAAATTTTGGCAGGGAGATCGTAAGCATTTACATCACAGGTTGTTGGATTTAGGTTTTTCTGAGAGAAGGGTAGTTTTGATTTACCTTTTTGTTACAGCTGTTTTTGGAATTGGTGCGGTGATTTTGGTTTCCAGTCAGCAGAAATTTTTTATGATTATAGCGTTGAGTGTTTTGATGCTGCTTCTGGCAACAGCATTGGTTGTTATTCCAAATAGGAAGTGATATAACTCCGTGTACTATGGCGGATGTTGTTGATAACATTAAAAGCAGGCTTGGTATTGAAGAGGTTGTTGCTCAATATGTACAGCTGAAAAAGGCTGGTAGAAATTTCAAAGGGCTTTGTCCTTTTCATAGCGAAAAATCTCCCAGTTTTGTGGTCAGTCCGGAGAAGCAGATTTGTCATTGTTTTGGCTGTAATAAGGGCGGGGATATCTTTGCTTTTGTGCAAGAAGTTGAGGGTGTGACTTTTGTGGAAGCTATGAAAATTTTAGCTGATCGTGCCGGTATAAAAATTGATGCTGATAAATTTGACAAGAAGGCACCGAAATCGGAGAAGGATCTTTATTTTAAAGCTCATGATTTAGCTTGTGAGTTCTTTGAGCAACAATTGTGTACGACTAGTGATGGCAAGAAGGTAATGGAGTATTTATATAAGCGCGGTTTAAAAGATGAAACAATAAAGAAATTCAGAATTGGTTTTGCGCCGGATAAATATGACGATCTTTATCCTATTCTGCTTAAAAAGGGTATTACCAAGGATGTTTTAATTAGATCCGGCTTGGTTTCGGCGAAAAATCTGGCTTCCGATACTATATACGATAAATATCGGGCGCGTTTGATGTTTCCGATATTTGATCAAGTCGGCAGAGTTTGTGGTTTTGGCGGCAGGGCTTTGAAGCATGATCAGGCTCCTAAATATTTAAATTCTCCGGAAAATCCAATTTATAGTAAAAGCAAGTTGCTGTATGGTCTTTTTCACAGTAAAAACTTCATCAAGGAGCAAAATCAGATTATCCTGGTGGAAGGCTATTTTGATGTTATCTTGCCTTATCAGGCCGGAATAAAAAATTTGGTGGCAAGTTCCGGGACGGCATTATCCAACGAGCAGGTGAAAATAATTAAGAGGCTCACAAGTAATGTTGTAACATCTTTCGACACTGATTCTGCCGGAATAGAGGCCAGTAAGCGCGCTTATTTTTTGTTTCAAAATGAGGATATTTTAGTTAAGACCGTTACGGGAATTGATCAAAAGGATCCGGCGGATTTCGTGCTTGAGCATGGGGAAAAATTTCAAGCATTGGTAGATAAAGCTGAGGATTTTATTAGCTTTATAATCGGCAAATTAATTGGCGCAAATGATGTCAGCACTTTAAGTGGCCGTCGCAAGGTCATCAAGGAGCTTTTGCCTTATCTTCATGGTATGTCTCCTACAACCAAGGATTTTTCCGTGAAGGAGCTGTCTCAGCGTTTAGCGATAAATGAGCAACATCTATATGAAGAAATTGAAAGTTATAAATTACCGGCTGATCATCCGGTTAGAGTGATGCGTGAGACTGAGCAGACAAAAGTGAATAAGCCGGCGACGGAAGAGCTGATAGTTAGCCTACTTTTAGAGTATCCTTTTTTGTTCGGAAAAAATAAAAATCTAGATAATTCCGAGTGGTTTTCCGATTGGGCAAAAGATGTTTACAATGATCTAGTCGAACAGTATAATTCGCTTCGAGAAAATTTCAAAAACTGGGATTTGAATAAGGGCTTATTGTCTCAGTATAAAGGGAAAATTGACGTTATGAGACTTTACGCCGAAGAATTGTACAATAGTTTTTCAGAGGAGGCTTTAGGAATTGAGTTGGAAAAACTAGTTGACAGGTTTAAAAAAGATCGTAAAATTAGTAAGCTGACAGGATTGCAAATTGCCATAGTTGAAGCTGAAAAAGGCAATGAAAAAGATAGGCTGACGCAGTTACTTTTGGAACAGCAAAAATTATTGAAAGATTAAATTTTTATTACATCATTCAAACATAATGGCCAGGACCAGTAAATTCATTGCTCATCCCACGGAAGACCAAATGGATAAGTTTCCCAAGGAGGTTCAGCATTTAATCAAAAAGGGTAAGGAGCAGGGTTTTGTTACTCATCAAGAATTACTTAAGGCTATGCCTCATATTGAGGATGATCTTATTTTGCTTGACGAGATCTATAGTTTGTTTATGGATATTGGTGTTGAAGTGTTGGATACCAAGGATGCTTTGGTTGTGGATGATGAAGAATGGAAGAAGACCGAGGCATTGGCTAAGGTTGAGGATATTGTAGGACCGGAAAAAGGTATGACTTCGACTGAGAAGAAAGCAAAAAAAGTTAAGCGTGAAGCGGAATTTAAAGAAATTGCCAATGATTCCATAAGGTTATATTTGTGTGAAATTGGACGTGTTAATCTTCTGACCGGGAAGGAGGAAGTAGAGCTGGCCAGACGTATCGCCAAGGGAGATCAATCTGCTAAAGGCAAGCTGGCTGAGGCTAACTTGCGTTTGGTTGTGAGTATTGCAAAAAAATATATTGGAAGGGGACTTTCCTTTCTGGATTTGATTCAAGAGGGAAATATCGGTTTATTCAGAGCGGTTGAGAAATTTGATCCGAATAGAGGTTTTAAATTCTCAACTTATGCCACTTGGTGGATCCGTCAGGCCATTACGCGTGCTATTGCCGATCAGGCCAGGACGATTCGTATTCCGGTGCATATGGTGGAAACGATCAATAAGCTTACACATGCGCAAAGAAGATTGGTGCAGGAGCTGGGTCGTGAACCTTTGGTTGAAGAGTTGGCGGCGGAAATGGATATGGATGTGAAAAAGGTTAGGCATATCATGAAAATTTCCCAGGATATAGTTTCTTTGGAGGCTCCAGTTGGAACGGAAGAAGACAGTAAGTTGGGAGACTTTATCGAAGATGATGAAGCTCTTTCACCAGCTGAATCTACGAATAGACAGTTGATTCGTGAAAATATCCATGAAATGTTGCAGTATTTATCTCCGCGTGAAAGAAAGATTATTGAAATGAGATTTGGTCTTAAAGATGGTGTAGGGCATACTTTGGAAGAGGTTGGTCAGGAATTCCATGTTACTCGTGAGCGTATTCGTCAAATTGAAGCAAAAGTTTTGCAGAAGTTGAAAGAACATCCGACAAGTGTTAAAATCCGTCCGCACTGATAGGTAAGCGAAAACAATTATAATATAACCTAAAAATATATGACTATGATGGATGAAGATGAGGATTTTGATCCGGATAATATTGTACCCGAGGATGCTACTGAAGAAGATGCAACTGGCATGGTTGCTGGTGGTGGAATGGGTGATGATGTCAAAGTGACTTTGGTTACCAAGGAAGGTTTTGATAAATTGAAGGTGGAATTGGAGCAGTTAAAAAATGTGAAGAGAAGAGAAGTTGCTGAAAGAATCAAAGAAGCTATCTCTTACGGAGATCTTTCTGAAAATTCTGAATATGAGGAAGCTAAAAATGAACAGGCTTTTGTTGAGGGTAGAATCTTGGAATTGGAAGATAAGGTAAAGCACGCTAAAATTATTGCCGAGCACCATAGAACTAAATCGGTGCAAATAGGTAGTACTGTACATTTGAAAAATCTTACAAAAGGGAAAGATGAATCTGAAATTTATACCATTGTTGGTTCAACTGAGAACGACGTTTTTTCAGGTAAAATTTCTAATGAATCTCCTGTAGGCAATGCTGTTTTGGATAAGCAAAAAGGTGACAAGATTAAGGTTGTTGTGCCTGCCGGCAATGTGGAATATATGATTATGAAGATAGACTGAATATTACCTTTTCTTTTTATTCGGTAGGTATTTCGTAACCTTATGGGTTTGTCTGTTTATCTGGAGATTTTTTACGTTTTCTTTTTCACGTTTGTAATCTTTGTGGAAACGTTTTGCGATTTTGAAAATATAATAGCTAAGCCATATTAAGCTCAGAAAAAGCCATAATCTCATTGAAAAATATTGAATTCTTTCATAGCGCACCGCTATCAAGAACAGGATGAGAAGTCCAAAAAGCGATAGAGTCAGCGCGGTTTTACGAAATAGCCGTTTAAAGGCGAAATCGTAGCTTTTGCGGCGATCATAAATTATGGAAAATGCCACAGCACTTGCGAATAACAAAAAAATCAGTATTGCCAGGGGAATATAGAATCTGAATTCGCTCCCGGGGATAGGATAAAGAAGGTATTTGATAAATTTCATGGCCAGAAGATAAATTAAATTCGCTTAGAATGCAAGCGAGAACTTTTTTTTGAAAAACGCCGATAAAGTTTGATAATTGCTCCTATTGTTGTAATTATTGTCGCAATCTGACCGGTTCTTACGTCAAAAATGGTTATTGTGTCGTCCCCACGTACAAATTCTTCTAAAAAACGTAAAAAGGAGAAGCTGACAATGCCGATCAGGCCAATGAATCCCGATTTCTCCAATTGTTTTATTCTTTGGTTTTGGCTTAGGAGTATCAGCAACAAGAAGATTATGGTTGAATAGAGGAAGGCGTAGATTTGTGTTGGATGAATCGGCACGGAGTATCTTATTGCCGCATTGTCGAAATTAACGGCCCAGGGAAGCGAAGATGGTGTTCCATAATTGGTGCCATCAAAAAAAGCTCCCAGACTGCCGATTGCCAATCCTAAAATACTTGATGGGACAAGGATATCAAGCCATTTCCAGAAATTTTGATCGTTGTTTTTGCATAATTTGTAAAAATAGATTGTTGCCGCTATCAGACCTCCCCAAAGCTCGAATCCCTTATCCCAGAAGTAGAGGAGATGTAAAAAAGGTTGCAGGCTCAATTCGTAAAAATAAATATTGAAATTGTTGATTACGGATAAAATTCTGGCTCCGATGAGAGCCCAAAGCAGGATTTTCCAAGCATGCATGCTGATAAATTGGATTTTTAGCCCGTTGATGAGAGTTAATCTTATTAGTGCAATTGTTGCGCTTATGAGACCAATGGCAAAAAAAATCCAAAGTGTGTGTAATTCAAAATATTTTGTCGAGAAAATAACTGGGAACATTTTTAAAAGTTAAGTAAAGTTATGATGCTGCCAAGGATAAAGATTGGTGGCAAAATGAAATTTGCGGTGGTGTTTTTGCTGAAAAAATTTATCTTGAGGGCGCTGGCACTGTGAAATAGGAATGTGATTACCAGGATGTATTTAAAAAGATGAGTTTGGTATACATGAAAGGAATTTGGGATATTGTTGAGCCCGAAATTTTTGGTGGTGCTATAGAGCGCGATGAAATAGTAAACAATATAAAATCCCAGCAGCCAGCCTGTGAAGGCGTTCAGCTCTTTAATTATTGGAAAAATTACCTTTTCCTCATCACTTTTTTTGTTGTTTTCTTCTTTGAGCTTGTTTTTTGTCGCTTTGAGCTCCAGTTTTGCCTTTTTCCTGGTTGCCCAGATGGTTTTTATTGAATTTTTAACTTTTTCTTTATATTCCGGAGTAGGTTCTTGGAAATATAATTTTATGAATTCCCAGAGCTGTTTATTATATGTAGAGATCTGATTCTCTATAATTTCTATTTCCGGAGCGGTGGTAAAAAAGTTTTTAATTGAATTTAGGATGCCGGCGATGATTTTTGATCCGATTGAAGCGTTTGAGGTGCTTGGATCGTGTAGTTTTTGCCAGTTTTGAATTTTATCGAGTATGTCTTCACTTAGTGTTTTTTGATGTTCCCCTTGGTTCATTTCCGCCAACATTTTATGAGTCTCTACCTGATATTCAAAACGTTTTTCCTGATGGGTGTTTTCTTTGAGAAATTTTTCCTGTTCTTCCAGGAATTTCAGAAGTTCGTTGGCACTTTCGAGAATATAATCCAGATTTGTGCTATTTTTGATGCGCAAAAGCTTGTCGATTTTTTTATTAATTTCCACTTTGTGATCCGGAGCCAGATCCTGATCAAATTTTGTCAAGAGTTCGTTTACCGATTTGAGAACCAGTTCGATTTTTGTTTTTACAAATTGAATTTTTATTTCGTGTTCACTGTTTATGGCGGGGATGGATGGTGAATTTTCCGGAGTCGTTAATGTCGATGCGTGGTTTTGAAGATGATTTTTCAGAATATTTTCCAGCCTGGTTTGTCCTTCTTTTTGGGCTTCTTTAATTTGTGCGGGTGTTGAGTTCTCTGCCCAGATGGCACTTACGTTTAATTCATATTCGCTTTCCAGTTTTTTGATGGATTCTTCTGATGTTTGTGCCGGGATGGTGCCGGTGACAAGTTTGTTGTTTCTATCAATTGCTTCAAAGACAAATTTTTTCAAATTTGCGTCTGCTTTTTCGATTTCTTTTGATTCCTGCAGTAATAATATTGAAAAACCCAGATTTTGCAGTTCAACACGTGCTGTATTTTCGTCAGGAGCTTCAACATTGCCACTGAGTTTTTTACCATCTTTATTGGCGATTGTGTATTTAAAGATTGGCATAGATTTTAGGTTTTCAGATTTTTTGCAGCCTCAATGAAACCTTTGAAAAGTGGATGGGGTTTGGTAGGACGGGATTTAAATTCCGGATGAAATTGACTGCCCATCATGAACGGGTGGTCTTTTAGTTCGGCAATTTCAACTAAATTACCTTTTTCATAGATTCCGGGGAAACTCATGCCATTTTGTTCCAGTTTTTCTTTGAAAAGATTATTGAATTCATAGCGATGACGGTGTCTTTCTTCGATTTCCGTGGATTTGTAGAGAGCAAAGGTTTTACTGTTTTTTTGTATTTTGCAGGGATATTTACCGAGGCGCAATGTTCCGCCCTTGTCGCGATTTTTATGTTGACCCGGGAGAAAATGAATGATGTATTTTGAGCCATCCAGCTTGCCTTCCTCGTCAAATTCTTCAGATGTAATTGAGTTATCTTTTAAAACATACCGGGCAAATTCAATGCTCATTATTTGCATTCCGAGGCATAGTCCCAGATAGGGAATTTTGTTCTCGCGGGCATATTTTGCCGCCATGATTTTTCCTTCAATACCACGTTTGCCAAAGCCTCCCGGGACCAAAATGGCATCTGCCGCGTGAAGATTTTTCCAAGTTTCCTGATCTTTTTCTTCCAATTTTTCTGATGACACCCACATTATTTTTGTGTCGCAGCCGGCGTGATAACCGGCAATTTTGATTGATTCGATAACGCTGAGATAAGCGTCATCAAGCCCGGTATATTTACCGACAATTGCTACGGTGAGGGGGGTTTTTTTAGCATTAATCTTTTTTTCCAGATCTTCCCATTCTTTAAGATTTGGCTTTAGTTTGCCGAGATTTAGTTTATTGGCAATTAATTGTACAATATTGTACTTTTGAAAATTTAAAGGAACTTCGTAAATTGATTTTAACGTTTGTGCGGGAATTACATAGTCTTCCTGTACGTCACAGAACAGGGATATTTTCTTCAATAGTTCTTTTTCCACATAGTAATCCGCTCTTGCCAAAATAAAATCGGGCTGGATACCAATTGATCTTAATTCTCGTACCGAGGCTTGAGTTGGCTTAGTTTTTAATTCCTTTGATCCTCCGAGATAGGGAAGTAGAGTGCAGTGTATAAATAATGTGTTCTCTGAGCCCAGTTTATAACGTAATTGTCTTATTGCTTCCAGGAAAGGAAGTCCCTCTATGTCGCCAACAGTGCCGCCAATTTCCACCATCATTACGTCACATTTTGATACTTTTGCGGCTTCGGTTATTTTATTTTGAATAGCATCGGTAATGTGAGGAATAATTTGAATGGTGCGTCCAAGAAAAGTTCCCTTACGTTCTTTTTCCAAAACCTCGCTGTAAATTCTTCCCGTTGTAACAGAAGAGAGTTTGCTTAAACTGGTATCAATAAATCTTTCGTAATGACCAAGATCGAGATCGGTTTCTCCGCCATCATCCGTAACAAACACTTCTCCATGTTGAAATGGGCTCATTGTTCCGGGGTCGACATTGAGATAAGGATCGAGCTTCTGAGTGAACACTTTTAGCGCTGAGGCTTTGAGTAGTGCTCCGATCGAGGCTGAGGCTATTCCCTTACCTAGTGAACTGCATACGCCGCCGGTGACAAAGATATATTTACACATGCAAATTCAATCTAGAACAGCTTTGTTCAAAGAGCAAGGAAATGTTTTTGCTTGGCACTTTACGCTCATCTCTGGTAGCCAATCTTCTTTTTTGCTGTTTCGAGAGTGGCGGAGGCGACTATTTTAGCTTTTTTCGCGCCCTCTTCCAGGACTCCATAAACATAGTCTTTTTTAAGAAGAATTTCGTGATATTTTTTATGGGCATCGGCGAAATATTCGGTGATTTTTGCGAGCAGGATTTTTTTTGCATCCCCGTAGCCAAAACCGCCAGCTTTATATTTTGCTGCAAGGCTGTCCGCTTCTTTTTTATCCGCAAACAGTTTGTAAATTTGAAAAACGTGGCAGTTTGTTGGGTCTTTCGGTTTTTCCATAGGGGTGGAGTCGGTAACTATGCTCATTACTTGTTTTTTTAGTTCAGAATCGGTACCAAAAAGATCGATGGTGTTGCCATAGGATTTGCTCATTTTCTGGCCGTCTGTACCCGGAACTACCGCTACTTCTTCTTTAATTAATGCTTCCGGTAATTTGAAGGTTTCACCAAAGGTGTTATTAAAATTGATGGCGATGTCGCGCGCGATTTCGACATGTTGTTTCTGGTCTTTGCCTACCGGTACAATATCGGGCTGATAGAGTAGAATGTCAGCGGACATCAAAATAGGATAGTTGAAAAGTCCCACGGTTATTTCTTTTTTGCCTTTGGCTTGAGCGTCTTTCCAGGCATGAGCTCTTTCCAGGAATGGCATTTTGGTGATGCAATCAAAAATCCAGCAAAGTTCGGCATGTTCAGGGAGGTCGGATTGTTTAAAAAAAGCGGTTTTTGAAGGGTCGAGACCCAGGGCGAGATAGGTTACAGCGAGGTCATAGGTTTGCTTGCGCATGAGATCGGCATTTTGAGTGGTTGTCAGAGCGTGTAAATCAGCTATCATCAAGAAGCATTCGTAATCTTTTTGCATTTCAATATGCTGGCGAATTGCGCCGAGGTAATTGCCAATGTGTGGTTTGCCGCTGGGCTGTACGCCGGATAATATTCTTTTCATATCTATTAGGTTGTTGATATTGGGTCGATATCAATTTTGATATTCGAGTCCATTATATATTCTTTTGGCAGTTTTTCTAATAGTTTGTGAATGAGGGCGCGGTCTTCGAAGGATTTTATGAGAATGACATAGCGATATTTTCCTCGAAGGCGTGCGAGATAAGCCGGGTAAGAGGTAATTTCAAGTGAGTCCGGGTTGTCGTTTTTTTTGAGCAAATTTTCGATTTTTTCCGTCAGTTCCTGGCAGCATTTCAGGCTTTTATTTTCAATAACCAGTTTGCCTAATCTGCCGAATGGCGGATTGTTTAGGAGTTTTCTTTGGGTTCTTTCATAGTTGAAGAATTTTTCATAATTATTTTCTTGAGCGCAAAGTAAGGAAAAATGTTGAGGATTGTAGGTTTGAATTATTACTTTACCTTCATTACTGGCTCTGCCGGCCCGTCCTGCTACCTGAGTCATCAGTTGGAAATTGCGTTCTTCTGTGCGGAAATCCGGAATGTTAAGCCCAATATCGGCTAGAATTACACCAACTAAATTTACATTTGGTAAATGAAGTCCTTTGGCGATCATTTGTGTGCCGATTAGTATGTCGGCTTGCTGATCGCGGAATTTTTTATAAATTTCTCGAAAGCCATTTTTGGTGCTGGTGGTGTCTTTGTCGGCGCGTAGTATCCTGGCCGTCGGGAAGGTTTTCAAAACTTCAGCTTCGATTTTCTGTGTGCCTATCCCTAGAAAGCGGATGTTTGGGCCTTTGCAATTAGGACAACTGATTGGAACCGAGCTGATTTGACCGCAGTGGTGACAGATTAAGGTGGGTTTTTCCAGTGTTTTGCTGTGGTAGGTGAGAGTTGTTTCGCATTTTGGGCATTTCTCGCTGTAGCCGCAATCACGGCAGACCACGGAGGAAGCTGCACCACGTCTATTTAAAAATAGTATTGTTTGTTCCTTTTTGGCCAGGGTATTTTCTATTTCTTCTTTCAGTCTTTCACTGAAAATGGAATGATTGTGTCTTTTAAATTCCTCGCGTAAATCTATTATTTCCACCTTTGGAAAGCTGGTTTTGGAGAATTTTTCTTTGAGAATGATCGTGGAGTCTTTTAATTCTTCGGCGCTTTCTATTGAAGGGGTGGCACTGCCTAGAATTACTTTCAGGTTGGGGTTTTGTTCCTGCAATTTTTTTGTAATTTGATGAATGCTATAGCGTGGTGAGTTGTCTTGTTTGTAAGAATTTTCGTGTTCTTCGTCGATAATTATCATGCCAAGTTTCTGAAATGGAGCAAAAATGGCCGAGCGTGAGCCAATAATTAGCTTGCTTTCATTTTTCCAAATTGATTCCCAGGCGAACTGTCTTTCGCCTTCGGAAATTTTGCTGTTGATTACGGTAGCTTGGACTCCCAGTGCTTTTTCAAAATATTCAATAATTTGAGGAGTTAGAGAGATTTCCGGCACTAAAATCAGAATTTGTTTGTCTAAATTATTTGTACAATATTTTGCCAGATGAACATAGATTTCTGTTTTGCCCGATCCAGTGACTCCATGTATTAAAAATTTGTTCTTGTTTTCTGTTGTAACTCTGCTGAATGCAGCCTTTTGTTCATTGTTTAGTTCCTGTGTACTAAAATTTTCTATTTCCGACGTTTTTTTGATGATTTTTTTTGGTAGTTTTTTGTTTTGGAAAACCCTTTTTGGTATAAAATATTTGATCAACTTGTGGATAGGGCAGAAGTAGTATTTGCTCATCCAGTTGATCAGTTCTATTTGTTTTGCTGAAATTAGCGGTTTTTGCTCGGGAATTTCACTGATTTCAAAGGTTTTGAAATCCGGTTCCGTGTTATTTGTCTCCCAAACTATGCCAAAGACAGGTTTTCTTCTTAAATTCACCTTCACCAGTTGTCCTGGCTGTGGAATGGTGGTTTCCGGCACTTTATAGGTCAAAGTCTCCTGATCTGTGCCTATTTTTTGAGGTATAAGTATTTTTGCGTACATAGTTTACTTTTACCATGGTTTTGATGCTAATTGAAAATGATATTTCACCTAGGTTGAAGAGTTTTTCTATGTTTCTTTTAGTTTTGCTTCAAGTGTAAGCAATGATTTTTCATCTTCCTGCTTTGAAGCGAGTTCTGCTTGATCTCGGTTTTTTTTTGTTAGATCTTTTTCCTGCTGCTTAACAATTTCCTCAAGTGATTCTAGCGCTGCAATACTTTCCGGCGAAACTATTGCGTTTTCCGTAGGTTTTCTCTCGTTGGAGGAATCCATTTGAGATGTTAATTATTTGCTTACTTTTGCTGGAATCTGCTTGCTTTTTGGTAGTCTTCCATTGCTGCCAATCTTTTGGCGTACGCACTATAAAGTGACATTAATTGGGGCGATGTATTCACTCCGCAACTACCTCTTTTATCTGCTTCTGCAAGGGCTTCAAGTATTGCTGGATTGGTGTTACCTTCTTCATGATAAGCTGCTCGCAGAGCGTCCCTGGTTGGTAGTGGTTTTTCTGGATTTTGAAGAAAGGCGTCTATTTGTTTCATTACTCCCGCCATTTTGGGATATTTTTCATAAAGTTCCCTTCTATCTTCGACTGCACCACTAAGCATTGTTGTATTTAACCCTCTAAGCTCGTCATCCATATTCGCGCTCTTTGTTTCTGCTGCTATAACTCTAGCTTTAAAATCCGCCGGTGAAATCCGTTTAGGTGCTCTCTCAGGTTTGGTGTCAACTTGTTCATTGTGGTTTTCTGCAGGCATTTTTGTTTTTGTTATTTGAAAATTGCATGTATATAATAACATTAAATGTACCAAGAAGTCAATAGTGTTGACAAGTCGTGGGATTAGTGTAGAATCTCAAGCTTTTAAGGCTATTTATGATTAATTTGTCAGATAAAAACATGCTGGTTGAAAGATATGTCAGAGGGCGTGAGGCCAAGCTGATTGAGCGTTATATTGTTGATGGGCCAACTGTTGTCAGGGAGGACTTGGGTGTTTCGGAACAGGAGTGGAAGGTGATTTTTGACCATATGGTTTTCGAGCATAATCTCTTATATAAGACGGTGATTCAGGCTAAAGATTTCTTCCTGGAAAATTATGTTAAGCATGGTATGGCTCATGTTAGGGAAATTTTGAATGTGAGTGATGATCAGTATAATTTGGCTTTTGAAGTAATTTTTGACTTTTTGGCTATCGCTAATGATGGTTTGTATTATCATGTTTTACAAAATAGGGATCGTTATATGATTGCTTTCAAAGCTCGTGGTGGCGATTTTGTAAGGAAGGTATTGGCCATTTGGAAGCCAAAATATGAGGAAAACTGGGCGAAGATTTTGGATCTATTGCTTCATTCTGTTTGCGACGATATTTTTGATGAAAGGAATTTTGACGAAGGGTTGAAGGCTTTTTCTTTAATGATTAATTCGGCAAGGGTGCACAGACCGGTGGAGAAGTCGGAAATTTTTAGCAAGATTTAAGGTTGTGATGGTCTAATTTAGGCTTGAATTGTAATCATTTTTGTATTACAATTATTATGACGTTTAATATTACGTTTTTTATGTCTAGAACAATTTCAAAGACAATCCGTTTGCCGGAAAGTTTGGCTAGAGAGATAGAGATTGGAGCTGAGAAAAACAGTGTTTCTCAGGGGCAGTTTTGTACTGCCGTATTTGCTGAGTATAAAAAGTACAAATTAAAGGAAGTGTTTGAAGAAAATCTTTTACGTATGGAGCGGGATGAGTTTTATAGAAAGGAACAGCATGATTTGGCTGAGGGGGATTTTTCATAATTTTATTCAGCTATGAATGTTCCAAAAAGAGGTGAAATTTGGATAGTTTCTTTAGATCCTACAGAAGGTAGTGAAATAAAAAAAACTCGCCCGTGTCTAGTTACGAGCAGGAGCGATTTTAACCAACGGTCTAATACTGTTACTGTGATTCCTTTAAGTTCCGGTTTCCTCATGTATCCTGCGTGGGAAGTGGAGATTGATAAAACTTCGGGTCTAGAGGCTGTATCTCGTTTATCGCTTCCGCAGATGCGCGTTGCCGCTAAGGAGAGATTGAAAAATAAAATTGGCGAAATTTCATCTACCAAGTGGCGTGAAATTGAAGATAAAGTGATGTTTTATTTGGGGTTTGATAGAGGATTTTTTGAGCCTAATGAAATTGTTACTTTTGAGCTGTAAAATCCGAAATGTTTAGATGAAATAAAAAAAGTCTTGACAATTTTTAAGCATCGTATTAACATGGTAATGTTTTAATACATTGATACATTGCATATGTTGGAAAAAGAATTAAATAAAAGAGAAATGAAGGAGCTTTTTGGCGCTATTCTTCAGTTGAAAGACACTAACGAGTGTCGTAATTTTTTTCGTGATCTTTGCACATTTGGAGAACTGACTGCTATGTCGGAGCGTTTACAGGTAGTGAAGCAGGTTAAAAATAAAATTCCTTATCGTAAAATTGCCGATAATACAGGTGCAAGTACCGCTACAATAACTCGTGTTGCCCATTGGTTTCATCATGGTATGGGGGGGTATAAATTGATCCTGGATCGGCTTAAGTAAGCGCTTCAAGATTAGTTTACAACCCCGCAATGGCGGGTTTTTTATTTTTTTATTAAATCTATGAGTAATGTCAGGATCGCGATGCAAGGTAAGGGGAGAATGGCTGATAAGAGCCTAGAGTTCCTTTATTCACTTGGTTTGAGGTTTACAGCAAATGGTCGTAACTGCATTGCTAAATGTGAAAATTACGATTTGGATATCCTGTTTTTGCGGGATGATGATATTCCAAAATATGTGGAGAGGGGAGTGGCGGATTTTGGTATTGTGGGTGAAAATGTGATTTTGGAGCAAAATTCCCGGGTTAAAATTCTGAAAAAACTTGGTTTTTGCTTTTGTTCTCTGGTTATTGCGGTGCTAGAAACTTCTAGGATTTCGAGAATTTTTGATCTGGAAAGTCGTAGAATAGCGACTTCGTATCCTGAATTACTGAAGGCTTTTTTGACAGAGAAACGTATTGAGGCAGACGTAGTTACTTTAGAGGGTTCGGTGGAAATTGTGCCCAGCTTGGGCTTAGC
>CAYZOB010000067.1:0-25187 GCA_964480115.1 uncultured Candidatus Peribacteria bacterium | reverse complement strand
ACAATTTCTACCGCTTTCCGGAGATTCTTTGGAACATGTTCCAATATCAAAGCCTCTATCATCTGCGTTGTAGACATCAGGTTCGTGACCGGCTTTTTCCATTTCGTTTATGCTCCAGAGAGCTTCAGGTTTAGCTTCGAGTGAGGCTTTTACCTTAGTCCATTCGACTCCTTGGTGGAGATTTTTATTTGCTGCGAAACGAGCTGCTAAGGTAGCCAGCGTAAACTCTTTTTGTTCGGGTGTGAGTTGGCGGGGGGCTTCTGAAGTTGCGACAGCTGGCTGTGCTGATGGTGCCGCTGCCTTATCTACTTCTCCAGCTAATTTATCTAACTTTTCCCTTTCTTTGCCAATAATATTACTTATTTCGCCTAGCTGCCCAGGAGCAAGAGGACTTTCTTCTATTCTGGCAGCTACTTTTCTGTCCACAGGCTGAGAGTGATCGAGGCCTATGGTGAGCTGGTCGCTATCTGTTGTCACACTTTTTTGGATATCCATAAATGAATAATTTAAATATTGGTTGTGTATGCTAATTGATTTGGTGACTTCTGTCAACACCATGTTACTTGACGGTGAGTGCGTACTCACCTATATTGGTGAGCGTACGCTTACCTACTGCGACGAAGTCGCGTAGCGAGCTTGAGGGCGAGCAAGGTGAGCGAAGCGAAAACTTTTTAACAAAAAATTTATATGAATGAGGCATTAACAGAAAAACAGGAAGCCGTGTTGAAATTCATCGGTGAATATCAAATGGCTTATGGTAAATCACCGACTTTGCGCGAGATGCGCGAGCACTTTGGGGTGAGTTCGGACAATAGTATCCTGAAGCATCTCAAGGCTTTGCAGGAAAAGGGCGTTATTAACAAAGATGATACACCGAGAGGAATTGGGTTATTGAGTAGCGTGAAGGAAAAATTGGAAAGCACTGGTGTGAAGTTGCCGATTTTGGGTTTTATTCCTGCCGGTGGTCCTGTTTTGACCGAGGAATACATCGAGAGCTGGATGGGCGTGGGCGAAGAATTGGCTAAAAATGCAAATGACTACTTTATCCTGAGAGTTACCGGTAACAGCATGATTGACGCCGGAATTTTCTCAGGAGACCTTGTTGTGGTTAACGCCAAAAAAGAGCCTCGTCATGAGGATATCGTGGTGGCGTTGGTCGACAATCACAACACTTTAAAGCGCTTTATGAAAAAGGCTGGTCCTTCTGTGCCCGGACAAGGCAAAGTTTATTTGAAAGCTGAAAATAAAGCTTATAAAGATATTTATCCTGAAAATGATTTGTCGATTCAGGGGGTTGTTACCTCTTTGATCAGACAATATTAGTATAGTTCTCGAAGTGTACGTGAAAAAGTTTGAACTCTGAAAAGGCAGTTTTACTGAGTGTTTTGATCGATGTCTAAATTCGTCAGTAGCTCTATTGAAAAATTGACCGGCGCCGGCGTCAATCGCCTACCCGGTCAGACAGAAAATCTAAAAATATTACATCAAGCACTTGCAAAATTATTTATCAATAACCCACAAAACCATGTTTATCACATTCACCATCGACACCCACAAAAAGAAAAATAAAATGATCAGATTCAACACAAAAAGATTCAATCCGGCAAATGGCTGGCAGAAGGCAATTAATGCCAAAAAAAGAGGTTTATGGCAAAGGGCTGTGGCGTGGAATCGTTCTATAAAGCAGGGAGTTTATAGGCTGGGAGGTCAAATAGCGATGTTTTAAACCATAAAAATATCTTATGAAAAAATATAAAAGAAAAAATCATGATGCCATTGATGATTTTGATATTTTCCTTGGTCATATAGCTAAGGAAAGAGCAAAAAATAGCAAGCCGGAGGATTTTATTCCAATAGAGGTTGTAGCTAAAAAATTAGGAATAAAATTGAAATAACAATCTTGTGTTTTCCTTACCACTCAGTCAGAAAAAGCGGCACATTCTCCACATAGACGCGGACGCTTTTTTTGCCTCTGTGGAGCAGGTGCTGAATCCAAAGCTTAAAGGTAAAGCGGTTTTGGTTGGAGGGCCCAGCGGAACGAGAGGGATAGTGTCGGCGGCGAGCTATGAAGCGCGAAAATTTGGCATACATGCGGGAATGGCGATGTATTTGGCAAGAAGAAAATGTCCGAGTGGAATTGTGGTGAATGGGAATTTCGAAGCTTACAGAAAATTTTCGCGGCAGTTTTATAAAATTCTTCTACAATACACGCCGGATGTGGAAATGGCTTCAATTGATGAAGCTTATGTGGATATCACCGGCTGCGCGGAGATGCAAAAATTGGATTATCCCGAAATTGCCCGCAAAATCCTGGAAGATATTTATAAAAAATCCGGCTTATCAATTTCCTGTGGCATGGCCAGCAGCAAGATCGTAGCAAAGGTAGCCTCCAGTCAGAATAAACCGCATAAACTAACCATTGTTCCCTATGGCCGTGAGGCTAAATTCTTGGCACCTTTGCCACTTAAGGCTTTGCCGGGAATTGGTCCGCGCACGTATGCATGGCTGGAAGCACAGGGTTTGAAAAAAATTGAAGATTTGGCGAGACTGACTGTAGGAGAGGTGATGGAAAAATTTGGGGTGCAGGCGATTCCACTATGGAAACATTGTCTGGGGATTGATAATTCTCCGGTGATTTCCGCTCACGCTCTGCCAAAATCAATTTCCAAGGAACATACATTTTATGAAAAAAATCCGGATAAAAATACGGCCTTGAAATACTTGAAAGAATTGGCGGGAATTGTATTTGAAAAATTGCGCGCGCATAGGCTGCGGGCGCGAACGGTGTTTGTGAAGATCAGATATAAAAATGCCGTGGTGTCGGGAGGAGAAATTTCGGATCAAAGCCGAAAAGCCATCTTTACGGATTTTGGCTTTCAGAAAAATTTGGAATTTCCCACCTCTTTAGATATGAAATTATTTCCGGTGATGAGGGAATTATTCCTGCAAAATCTGGATAGTCGGGAGTCGCTTAGACTCATTGGTATTGGCGTAAGCAATTTGTTCCAAAATTACAATCTAAGTCTTTTTGAGAATGATGATGACGAGCAAAAATTATTTTTCGGAATTGATGCGATGAAAAAATTGTATGGAGAGGAAAGCGTACGGTTTGGGATTTAGTGCATGTAATTTAAAATTTCGGTTTTTCATGCTATTCTGGGCGGCGTTGAATTAAAAGATGCCGATGTAGCTCAGCTGGTAGAGCAATACTTTCGTAAAGTAGAGACCGTGGGTTCGAATCCCATCATCGGCTCCATAATGTAAACATCTTTTGCCTAGTAGCTAGCCCCGCCGCAGCTCTGAATGGCCTTTTCAACCTGACTCATGAAAGCAGTATCGCTCGAATATTTTGCTTCCAGAGCATTCATGGATTTGTCGTCAGTTTTGAAGCCATATTTTTTGAAAACGGCTTTTACTTTTGCCTCTGCTAGACAGCCACCTTCTTTCGCCGCCCTAAGTATGCGTTGCTGTTCTGAGGTATTGGCTTTTGGTAAAGCTGTAGCCGTCATTTCCACGCCGTCAATAAAAACTTTACTACCGCTGTAGGATTTCTCGGCAAGATAGGAAGTTATGACTGTGGTGCTTTTACCGTTCTGCAGAGTTGTAACTATGGGGCTTGGTTTGGTATCTACATAAGATTTTTCATCGGTATAACTCTTCTCGTCTTTATAAGACTTTGGTGGAATATATCCCATGTCGCCGCCACCACAAGCGGAAGCTGTCGCGGAAGAAAAGACTGAGGCAAGTAAGCTGACAATCGTGCCGAATAAGTAGGAAACTTTCTTTTTCATGGGTTGTAATTATTAAATTGGACTTAATTCTAAACCCATTCTGAAATTCGTCAAGATTAATTTGACTAATCGTATGAATAGATTATAATTCCGTCCTTTATATATCTTAAATTTGATTATATGGCTTTTGAAAAAATAGATTTTCTACAAGGGGAAGACATAAAGCCGGAAGAGGTAGTGGCAAAAGTGAGAGAAATGATTGACGAAGTCGCAAGAGAGGTTTTTGACAAACATATAGGTATGCTGGTGGACTGGGTGAGAACGCGTATTGGTAATCTTGAAGGTGACGATGGGAAAAAAGTTAATTGGGTGGGATTTGGCTTGAACGCCTATAATAAAAGTGATTTAGGCTGGGGTCTGCAAAGTGTTTCCGTAGCTTTTAGACATCATGGTGCAGCGATGAGAATGGAAAACGAATTTAAGGATCCGACTATTGGCGTGATTGCTCCGGGATTGGTTGGTAAAGATGCTCCATATCAGGTGATAACCGTGCCTGTGAATAAAAGTCAGGGTGAAATTATTACTCCGGATGAAGGTTTAAGATTTGATGAAGCGGGCATTGATAATTTGCATGGTGTGCCGGCGATGGGTAAAAAGGTGCTTGTGGAAGGGCCTAATCATGCCAGGACGGTGGTGCAGGTGAAAAGTGGCCAGACTGAGCAGCGTGTTCAGACTGAGAGCGAGCCGAATCAAGGTGTATATACTTGCGAATATATAAATGTTGGAGTGGAAGAGGACTAGGAGTAAAATTGGGGCGTGAATTTCAAATTTGTAAAAATCGCGGTTTTTGTGCCAAGCACGCATGCGAATAAAGTGCGCGGGGCTTTGGCGGAGGCCGGAGCCGGTCATATCGGCAATTATGACTTTTGCAGTTTCAGTGTGAAAGGGGTGGGAAGATTTCGGGGACTGGATGGGAGTAAGCCGTTTATTGGTAGGGCTGGAAGACTTGGGGAGCCCGGGAAAACTGAAGAAGTAGAAGAAGAAAGAATTGAAACTATTTGTCCGCGAGAAAAGTTGGAGGAGATTTTGGCGGCGGTGAAGGAAGTGCATCCTTATGAGGAGCCGGTGGTGGATGTTTACCCATTGCTGAATGGGTAAATTTGCAAAGTAGCTTTAGGCAGGATATTTTATGGCTAATAGTATAATAGTATGGAAAATTTCATTCAGGAATTCCGCAAACTTTTTCTCGCCTCGCCGCAGTGTGGCTCGTGGACGCGTGCGAGTGAGAATTGTGATTATGGCGATATAAGTACCGGGTCGAAAGATTGCTACATGTGCTTCAATTCAGGCAATTGTCGCAATGCTCTATATTGTGAGGATAGTCGCACAATGACCGATTCCACTGACTGTGCTTTTTCTGAGAATTGCGAACTTTGCTATGAATGTACGGATTGTGATGCTTGTTACAATTCGAATTTTTGTCAGGATTGTACAAATTGTCGGGATATAAATTTTTCTTACGACTTGCGCAGATGCAAAGATTGTTTTGGCTGCTGCACGATGAGAGACAAACAATACTGCATTTTCAATGAGCAGCATACAAAGGCAGAATACGAGAAAAAAATGCAAATGTTCGATTACTCAAATGCGGCGGGAATCGCTTACATATGGCAAAAACTCGAAGAGTTCAAAAAGAAAAATCCGCGCATGTACGTGCATGAACACGACACGGCAAACTGCACCGGTGACTACATTTATCACAGCAAAAATTGCCATCAATGTTTTGATACGCGACACACCGAAGATAGCGGCTATATCTATCAGGCAAATCTGGATATGGGCACAAAAGATTCCTGGGATTGCGGCCCGATTCCGACCGGTATGGATCTATGCTACGACGTGGGTTACGCGCATTTTTTGTTTAACAGTAAACATCTTTATTGGTGCGGCAATCTGAAGGATTGTGAATATTGTATAAATTGTCTGGAAGCGGAGCATCTTTTTGGTTGTAATTATTTGCAGAAAAAGCAGAAAGGTTTTTATATTTTGAATAAGAAAGTGACGGAAGATTATTACTGGGAAATGACGAAAAAATTCAAAAAAGAAATTTTGGAAAATGGCTTATACACACTGCATGATTTAGTGCATAAAGATTTGAAATTGGGCGGAAAACATGAAAAAATGCGACGAGAATCAGGTGATCAGAAGGAGAGGTCGTGTTTCATTTGCGGGGAGGCGTTTACAATCGTGCCGGCGGAAATTGAATTCTACAAAAAAATGGATATTGTGTGGCCAGTATATTGCCCTAACTGTAGAGCAAAACAACGTTATGAAATGCGCGCGGAACGCAAAATGCACAAAAGAAAATGCGATAGTTGCAAGAAGACATTGATCACGACTTATCCGCCGGATAGTCCATATATCGTGTATTGTTTGCCCTGTTATTGGAAGAATATTGGATAGAAATTTGTGAAAAGAACAGTGTCCCCAAAAACAGTAAGTAAAAACCAAATTTGCTCTTGTTTAAGGCAAAAACGTTGATGGGCCCAATTCTTGGGGACACTATTAGTTGCTGCTACAATTGTTTCTAGAAATTTGACTAATTAGCAAAATCTCATTCTTGATAACTTCCCCAAAAACATCGTAAGAAAATACTCGTGGTCCCAATTCTTGGGGAAGTAAATCTCTGAGCTGTTGCAGAGTTCCGGTTACCGCTCCCTGTTTGATTGTTTTTTCTTTCATCTCAATTCAATAGTGACGAGGTAATCTTCCCGCCATATATCTGGTGGTTAATTTTGTCTAAAAAAAAGCCCCTTCCTCCATGTGAGGAAAAGGGCTTTCTAAAGGGAATTACGGAAATGTTTATAAAATGTTGTTTACTACCGTGACCCAGTTCGAACCCGGCTGATGATAAACCTTGGTGCCATCCGGCCTTTCATTGTAAGCGTAAACTTTTAAGGTGTAGTAACCGGTGTCGCTTGGATAAGCGGTGAAGGTTGTCTTATCTTTGCTGAAAAATACAGGGGAAGCGTTGCTTAAACTGACTTCTCCTTTTTTACCGGTGACGACGTAGACAGCGTAACCATCAACTTGCCGGCTTGTGCTTGCGGTAAAAGAAGCTTCAATTTTGCCGCCAACAGCAGCCGCTGTGAGAATTATTTCGCCGGATTCAAGCTTCACCAATTTTCTATTACTTTTTCCCTCCTCAATGAAGTTGAGAGTGCCGTTGCCGTTGCTGGTATAGGGAAATATCTGCGCACGATATTTATGCCCGGCGGCAGCATTTATACCGTCAAAGGAAGTGGTTGTTTTAGAAACATAGTAAGAGATGGTGTTTTTAGGAAAGTCTTCACCATTTTTGCCGATTTCGACAAGTTTGATTATATAGCCATCGAAGTTACCGTTATAAGAAGTCCATTTGAGATTAACCTTGCTGGAGCTTGATTGGTCGATGTAGAGCTTAATATTTTTGGATGTTGGCTGTGGAAGAATTACCGGCTGTATGACAGGTGCGAGCATTGGTTCTGGCGTAGGCGCTGGTACCGGCGTAGGCGCTGGTACCGGCATCTTCTGCGTATTTTTGGAAACCTGCAAACTAACTTTATTACTTTGATTCACATGATGAATTCCCATGATGTCATAGTAATAAAGGCTGACGGTAAAATCATAATTGTCATCTTTTAGACCTGCCAAATTGTAATAGGAATAATTATTGTTTGAGAATTTCAATAAGGCAAAAAGTTTGTTATCCCTAAAGACAGAATAGCCTTCGTAAAAATCATAGATGTATTTGTAATCGGTTTTGTCCGGCGTGGACCAGGAAAGTTTGATCATGTTTTCAGACGTTACCGAGCCGGTAAGACTGGTGGCGGGCATGCTGCCACCGGCGAAAGTCGTGCCCAGCGGTAGCATAGTGGCGATCATGCTTACCAAGAGAATTTTCTTGAAAAATGTTTTCATATAATTTTGGTTAAATATTGTTAGATGATATAAGTGACGTGTTGCAACTCGTGGAGGGATACGCAGCATGAGCGGAGATATTACAAAGTTGTTGGCCTTGGCTTTGCTTAACAGGATAGATTTATATAGAATTGGAATCCATGAACAAGCTCACGCCAATGATGGCCCAATACAGGCAGATAAAAGCGCAATATCCCGATTGCATCCTGATGTATAGACTCGGGGACTTTTATGAAATGTTTTTTGAAGATGCTTTGGAGGCTGCAAAGATTTTACAAATCACTCTGACGGCTAGAAATAAAAATGGTGAAAATAGCGCGCCGATGTGCGGCATACCTTATCACGCGGTGGAGGGATATCTGTGCAAGCTGACACGCGCTGGGAAAAAAGTGGCGATTTGCGATCAGATTACCGAGCCAACCGGTAAGGGAATAGTGCAAAGAGAAGTGATGAGAGTGGTAACTCCCGGGACTACTTTTGATGAAAATATTATTGACGGAAGAGCTAATAATTACGTGGCGTGCGTGGCGGCAGAGGGGCAGCCGGAGACGGGTAAAGAGACTAAATTCGCCCTTGCCTACGCGGATATTACCACCGGAGAATTTAGAGTAACGGAACTTATCGGTTATAAAAAACTAGAGGAAGAATTGATGAGAATCGGGCCGGCGGAGTGCGTGCTCGGAAGTGAACTTTTGGCGGTTTTAAATCCACTTTTGCAGGGGAAAAATATTTATTTATTCCCTTATGATTACTCAAAAGAAGCTGGTGTTGAGCTGCAAAAGAGTTTTGGTGTGAATTCTTTGCAGGGATTTGGCTTGGCAGGAAAAAAGCAGGCGACTTTGGCTACGGGGATGCTTTTTGAATATTTAAAAGAAACGCAAAAAACCGAGCTGAAGCACATTCAAAAAATAAATTATTATGAAACTTCGGAATTTATGCCGATGGATCAGTCTTTAATCAGAAATCTCGAGCTATTTTATACCGGTCAGGGAAAAAAAGAGGGCAGTTTGATAAACATTTTGGATCAAACGGTGAGTCCGATGGGTGGAAGGATGCTTCGAAATTGGCTTATGCATCCACTTTTGGAAAAAATAGAAATTGATAAACGTTTAGAGAATGTAAAAAAAATCGCGGAGAATTCAAGCCTGATGAGGGAATTAAGAGATTCTCTGGGGAAAATCCATGACATGGAAAGATTGCTGAGTCGTTTGAGTTTGGGTAGTGGGAATGCACGTGATTTGATTGCAATGAGAGAATCGCTGAAAGTAATTCCGGATTTAAAAAATTTAATCCAAGTAAGTTTTGTAGAATATTTTAGTGCACTAGATGAACTTGGCGGGCTGGTGGAACTGATTGAAAAGGCTATCGTTGACGAGCCGCCGCATACTGTGCGTGAGGGCGGCATGATTAAAAAAGGCTTTAATGCCGAACTGGATGAATTATTGGGAATCAGTACTGAAGGCAAAGGATTTATTGTGGATTTACAGCAAAGAGAAATTCAACGAACGGGAATTAATTCGCTGAAGGTGAGGTTTAATGGTGTTTTTGGTTATTATATTGAAATCAGCAAAGCCAATCTTGCGGCCGCCGACTCCCGGCGTCACGGAGCCTTAGCATCGGCCGCCGTACCGGATGATTACACCCGCAAGCAGACCATGGTGAATGCGGAGCGTTTTATTACGCCTGAATTAAAGGAATATGAAGATAAAGTGCTGAATGCGGAAGCCGGAATAAAAGAGCTCGAATATGAACTTTTTTATGGCGTGAGAATGGAAGTGGTGAAGGAAATTTTGAAAATTCAGAGAAATGCCAAGGTGGTCGCGGAGCTGGATGTGTTGGCGAATTTGGCTTATGTGGCGGTGAAAAATAATTATTGCAAACCGGAAATTATTGAGGGTGGTGAAATGGAAATAAAAAACGGCCGCCATCCGGTGATTGAACAATTAACTTTCGCGAAAAATTTCGTACCGAATGATTGCAGTTTTGATGGGGCGAGAAAATTTTTGCTAATTACGGGGCCGAATATGGGTGGAAAATCCACCTTTCTGAGGCAAGTTGCTTTGACTGTTTTACTGGCACAAATTGGCAGTTATGTGCCGGCGGAAAGGGCAAGAATTTCGCTGGTGGATAGAATTTTTACCAGGGTCGGTGCCAGTGACAATCTCACGCGCGGCGAGAGTACTTTTATGGTCGAAATGAATGAAACGGCTTTCATTTTGAATCACGCGACGGAAAAAAGTCTGGTAATTCTGGATGAAATCGGACGCGGCACTTCGACCTATGATGGAGTGAGCATTGCCTGGGCTGTTATGGAATTTATTCATGATAAAATCGGGGCGAAAACTTTGTTCGCGACGCATTATCATGAGTTAATCGAGCTGGCGGAAAAGCTTGAGAAAGCGGGAAATCTGAGTGTGTTGGTTAAGGAAAATGAGAAAGAAGGCGTGGTGTTTTTGTACAAAATCGTGGCAGGCGGGGTGGATAAAAGTTATGGAATTGAAGTCGCAAAATTGGCCGGTTTGCCTGTGGATTTGGTGTCGCGGGCGCGCGGCGTTTTGTCGGAACTTGAGAATAGACATATTCGGAAGACGCGGGTTAGCCCTGATCAGACAGGTATGTTTGAGGAACAACCCGGGAGAGAGCATCGCAGAGTCAGTGAAATTGAAAATAAACTGGCGGAAGAGCTGGATAAGCTGGATTTAAATAAAATGACCCCGCTGGAGGCTATGCAGAAATTGCATGAGATGAAGGGGAAGGGCTGTTGATTTTTCGGCTTTTATTTGCTACATTTTTGCGGGCTAAAGATTCGTATGAAAAAAATTTCAAATTCTATTTTGCTTGCAGGTATCATCTTTTTCCTTGTGGGTTGCGGTGCTGGTAATGCCGCCAATGATCCGGAAAAGGATGCAAAAATACAAAAACAGGTCGCTGAATTGAAAGAACAAGTGGCAAAATTGAAGGATGCGCAAGATGGCGTAGTGAGAGAAAAAATCGAGGCAAAGAAAGAGGTAAAAGTTGAGGAGAAAATCGAAGTTGAAAATAAAAATTTAATAACGATAGATTCTCCAAAAGATAAGGATAATATTACGAAGGAACCTGTGATATTCAATGGAACTATTTCAGCTGAAGCGACTAAAATCGTCGTTACGTCCAGTGCCGATGGAGAAGCCTACGCTTTGCAAAGTTTCAAGCAAGGTTCTACAAAATTCAGTTATAAAGCCGGTCTGAAATTCAAAAATCTGAAAGTTGGAGCCAATACTTTCGACTTTACGGCTACTTTCAAAGATGGCAGCACAAAGACCACCAAGCTCATAATAAATTTCAGCAAGTAAATCATTAAAGATGTCGATAATTAAAGTCCTGCCGGAAAGTCTGATAAATCAAATTGCCGCCGGTGAAGTGGTGGAAAGACCGGCGAGTGTGGTCAAAGAGCTGGTTGAAAACAGCATTGATGCCGGAGCAAAAAATATCGTGGTGGAACTGAAAGATGCCGGAAAAACGCTGATCAAAATTACCGATGATGGCTGTGGAATGGCACAGGATGATTTGATTTTGGCCGTACAAAGGCATGCGACCAGCAAAATTCATGATGAAGCGGATTTATGGAAAATAAGTACAATGGGCTTTAGAGGTGAGGCTTTGGCCAGTATTTCGTCTGTATCAAAAATGATTATTCGCAGTAAGAGAGCGGAGGATATTGCGGGCATGGAAATACAATCTGAAGGAGGAGAGATGAAAATCAAGCAGGAAGTAGGGATGAAAAATGGTACGGAAATTGAAGTTTATGATTTATTCTTTAACACACCGGCCAGGCAAAAATATCTCAAGCAGGACAGTACGGAACTGGGCCATATTACAAATATTTTAAATACCATTGCACTGGCGAATTACGCCCTATCGTTCAAACTGGCACATAATGGAAAAGTACTTTTTGATCTGGCAAAAAGCAGTGACCTGATTTCACGCGTGGCGGATATTTTTGGTAAAGCTACCGGTGACGCAATGATACCAATATTTTATGGTGGAAGTGCCTTCCAAATCGATGGATTTATTGGCAAGCCCTTGCTCAGTCGCAGTACCAGTCAGCATCAATATTTTTTTGTTAATGGCAGACCGATTCAACATTTTTTATTGGCGAATACTATTAAGACCGCCTTCCATTCCATGCTGATGGAAAATAAAAAGCCGGTTTTTATTTTGAATATTAAAATTGATCCGGCTTTGATCGATGTGAATGTACATCCAAGAAAGACGGAAATTCGTTTTGAGGATCAACAAAGTTTGATCAAGGTGATGTATGGCTCTGTAAAAGTCGCTTTGGAGAAAAATATTCTCATTCCAAAGGGATTTACGGAGTCACAGAGATACATGTCGGACAGTTTTCCAAGGGATGAAGTGAAGGCTGGTGGCAGTGAAAAAAGTCAAAACGGCTTATCTGAGCCGGTATTTGGCGGTAAATTTCTAGCCTCCGACGCTACGGTCGGGGCGGTCGGGGCGGGCTGGCAGACTTCAATAAATTGCCATAATGATTTACTCCCGCAAAATTTATGGGGTGATCGTCAGGCTCAGGACTTAAAACAATCAAATAAATCAACGGTCGGAGCCGCTAATAAGTTTGCAGTAAAACCAATTTATCAGATATTTAATTCTTATATCATCGCGGAAGATGAGAGCGGCTTGATTCTCATAGATCAGCACGCGGCTCACGAACGTGTGAGGTACGAGCAATTGATTGAACAGTTTGAAAATCAGGAAAAATCCGTGCAACCGTTGTTAATGGCCATGCAGCTAAATTTAAGTAATGAAGAAGTGGCAATGATTGAGCAAAATAAAGAGATTTTCGCAGGCTTGGGATTCGAGATAGAACCGTTTGGCGGCAATAGTTTTGTAGTACATGCCGTGCCAACATTTTTGGCTAAAGAAGATGTAGAGCAGGTGGTAAAAGGTGTATTGGATGACATTGCAAATCAGAAAAATACTTCAAAACTGCATGGCAAGACAGAGGAAATTCTGACTTATATGTCTTGTCGCAGCGCGATAAAATTTGGCCAAAAATTGAGTCTTATTGAAATGCAGTCTTTGATCCTGCAAATGGAAAAATTGAAGAGACCCTATACTTGCCCACATGGCAGACCAACAATGATTTCCCTGACTATGGATGAGCTGGGAAAAATGTTTGGCAGAAAATAATCAGGGCGCCAGTCGCTATTTTTTCCAAACTCCCGAAAAATATCTATCGTATACCAGATTGGTGGCGTAGTTTATTTCTGTTTTGGAGATGACTTGAGCTGTTTCCGGATAAACTGAAAGGTTGCTAATTTCAGGGTCGTTATGAACGGTTTTGGTAAAGATGCTGCCGCGACTTCCTGGTTGTTTTTCCGTAATTAGTTTGTAGGTGGCGGCGGCTTGATTAAAATCAAGTAGAAATGGCAAGCGGTATTTAAATTTAACATAAGCGGATTTACCGGCGGTCATCTCCATAGTCGTCAAAAAATAGGTTTTTTTAACATCCTTATCATAATGAACCGATGAATCCTTATCCGTCGAATTCATCAAAATGCTGCCATTCGGGACATAAACTTTCATGAAAACTTTATTGCGGCCGCGGCCTAAAATATCTATAAGCTGATCATTAATTTCACTAAAACCATATCTTTGCAAAATCTTTTTCCAACGATTATAGACAGTGTCAGTCCACTGGTGAGAACGCTTGATGGTGACTTCATCAGTAATATTGCCGTTCCTGTCGATGAAGCTATCATGAATAATACTTTCCTCCATGAAAAGATCGGATTTGGTGCCGCCGACAGAGGTGTTTATTACACTCAGATAATCCTCCCCGGTTGCATTTTCATACATTCTTCCGCTTACTCCCAGAGAGTCAAAAAGGCCTTCAATCTCAGTATCAGGCGAGTACATCATTATATGCTTTTGTTGAATTGCTTTATATAATTTCGAACTTACTTTGCCGATGTTTTCTTCTTTCATAATGGCCTCTTTAAAGGCGGGGATAAAAATTTTTAAAATATGTTTTGGATCTTCCGGTCCCCAAATTTTGCCTTCAATCACATAGCTTAGTAGCAGGTTGTAATTCTCGGAATCAAGCTTGCCAAAATTGCCAACCTGAACCGGACCGGTAATTTCCAGCATATCCGTTAAAAGGCCCTGATTTATAGCTATGACCGTATCAACTTGAATTCCGCCTCGGCCCGTTGCGGCACTTTCTCTTTCCAAAAACCACTTGGCTTTAGCAGCGGAAGTCGGAAAATCGGCAGAATAATTACTATCCCTGAAGCGCCAAATGTTAACAAATTTTTTCAAATAATCCGGGGGCTCGATTATTTCCCTGAAAGGATCATCAAGGTCATAGACATCCTGAATGTCAAGCTTTTCAATGACTCCCTTGTTAATATCTGCAAGAACATAACTGCCAATAAAACCTCCCGACGGTCTAATTTCATTATTGTTTTGTAAAAGGATCAGATAACGATGCGGATATTGATCACCAAGCAATTTCAACATGGCCGGAAAGTGGCTGGCCGTAGTATTTAGCAGTATTGAAATATCCTTAACCTGTTTTTTTGCATTAGCAATGCGAGGAGCTATCTCTTTTGGCAAATTATTTTCTTTTACCAGTTCCAAATTTTGTGAGGCCTGAGAAATTTCCGTAATAGCAAGGTTGGTCTTATTCAAGCCATCTTCAAGAGTATCCGTGAGAGATGGGCTTACGCCCATGGGATTATTATTTTTGGAAACAAAATAAAGCGGAATTTTATTGAATTCTTCCATAGCTTCCAAAAAATATTTGCCGGCGGAAGTGAAATGCTCACCACCCACAATGAGAGCATTGATAGTGGAACCAAGATTGTTTTGAGAATTGTAATAAGATTTATCAGTACTGATAAACCAAAGTTCATTCTTTACTTCATCAAAATTCTTAAGGGCTTTTTGAAAAGTGGCGGAAGCATTTTCAAATTGAACCTTACTGGCGCTTTTTCCGGCATCGAGCAAAAAAGAATAGCCTTCATAGGCTTCAACCGAGATGTTTTTTTCCAGCTTTTTAGTGGTGTAATAGACGTTGATGATATTGACAATCAGTATTATCAGAAAGCCAAAAAAACCTATCTTTAAAAGATTTCCCAGTGATTTGGGAGGTCTAAATTTCTCGCCTTTGAGATAAAGGAAGTGTTTCGTACTTTGGCTGTGTAAATCAACTATTTTGTGGATTGGAGATTTTTTTTTATAGAAAAAATGCGTTTTTTCCTCTTTCGGGAAACCCGCACTTTTCTTATTTCTCAAATTAATGTCATCTATTTGAGTGGCTAATTTGAGATCCTGGAGTTTTTTGGACATGCATCATTTAATATGCAAATAATTTATTGTAATCACTCCATCATCAAAGTAATTTTTACCGGAACTAAAGGTGGAAATAATATTCAAAACAGGTGGTATGGCTTTATTGCTAAATATAATCGGTAGAATTTCATTGAAATCAAAATAGCTTATTTCATCAGATCCTTTAATAACAGGTTGAATATCGTTGATAAACTGCCTGGTGGTGTTCAGGCTTTCACCTTTTTTATTAATTAAATTCATACTGAGTTTAATTGATTCCAAGTCATTGGAAATTATTACGATACCATTAACGATGGCATAAAAAATGCTCGAATTTTGCTTGCCCATCTCTAATTCGTAGATTGTGGAGCTCTCGTGAGTCATCTGACTTTTAATTATCTCCTGAGGTGCGGCAACTATTTCTTTGCCTACGGTACCATCCGGTAAAATATGCTCGACTACCTTTGGTTCAAAAACACCGCCAAATTCGGCAAAGTTATTGGCCAATTCATGAATTTTAAGCTCATCGGTCTGACCGGATTCCAACTCGAAAATAAATTTGTAAATATTCTTATCGTCATTTTTTTCTACCGCAAAGACAAATTCTTTTTTCAACAATGGAAAAACATCTTCTTTGAAATCAGTATCCTGTCCAAAATATTTCTGCGTATAATTCTTAAGAATTTGATCAGCTATCGCCTTGCTGGAATCATTTGATCCGGCAAACACCGAAAGCATCTTCTGTAATTGCAGCTCAAGATTTTCACCGCCCCATAATGCTAAAGTGTCTTTAGAAAGATAATTTGCCAGGCTTGCATTATATTTCTTTTCAAAAGAATTGTAGGAGTAATTGTTCGAAGTCTCATTTTGTAAATTTAGAAATGTTTGAATAGAAAAATTACTATCAAGAGCTATAAGCGCAGCTCCCTCCGAATCAAAGGAAGTAAAAAACGGTTTCAAGACGGCCATGGAAATTCCCGATTCGTCCAGGTAAGGAATTGAATTCAAAAATCCATCATTTATCTGATTGAAATTCAAGAAAGTAAAGACGGTGCGGTTTAGAGGAATATTGCTGTCGACTTTACGATATTTCGACGTATAGTAAAGCTTTTCAGTGGCAGCGTTTTGACCGTCGATAAGCTGAAAAATGGCTTGTTCCTTTGGGCTGGCAAAAAGATAATCGCCTAAAAAAGTTATGTATTCCGATCCGTTCGGAAGATTAATCGCGTAAGTTTTATTGCCTATATAAACATTTTTGGTGGGACTATATTTATTAATAAATTCGTCTACATTCGTCTGACTCAAAACTTCGGCAAAATATATTGGATAAACGGAATTAGTTTCTTTGGCGGAATTGAGAAAAGTAATTCCGACTTGTCTGCCAAGCCAGGGTTTTAAATCGTTTTCATAGTTTAGATTGAAGAATTTCTCAGTGTATTTGATTAAATTCTCCCTGCTGTATTCAGGATGATTTTGGAGAAGTTTGAAGGCTTTATTGAGCTGGTTGTGGTCAAAATTCGTATTGATTTCAAGAAAAGCAATCGTGGATTCTGATGGCAAAAATTTGGCTATAGGCTGAGCACGAAAAGCTTTTTCGAAAATAAGATAGCCGACTGACGCAAGAATACTCAACATGATCATCGCCAAAATGCCCCCAAATAGTTTTTTCCTGTTAATCCGGAAGCGAGGTTTTTTATTTTTGGCTTGCTTAACCTCGTTTTCCTGTTTGGGTTGCTGGAGCTGTTCACGAATTATTTTTTTGGCTTTTGATTTTTTTCCCATGCTCTAATTATTAGCATAATTTGGAGTGGTCTGCAAAAATGAATTAATCTTTAAAAACTTGTAAACCCTGATTTTTTCTCGTAGAATTGGCCACATGAAAATGACTGCCAATCAATTACGACGCCTATACATTGATTTTTTCGTGAAAAAAAATGGCCACAAAGAAATCCGCGGTTCTTCTTTGATTCCGGAAAATGATCCTACGGTTCTTTTTACTACGGCCGGAATGCATCCCTTGGTGCCGTTTTTGATGGGAGAAAGGCATCCTTCCGGAACCAGATTGGTGGACGCACAGAAATGTATCCGTACTGACGATATTGAGGAAGTGGGTGACAAAAGTCATCTGACATTTTTTGAGATGCTGGGGAATTGGTCGCTGGGAGATTATTTCAAGGAGGGTGCGATTAAAATGAGCTTTGAATTTTTGACAAGTTCTGATGGTGGGCTGGGTCTGCCTTTGAGCAAATTAGCCTTCACTTGTTTTGAAGGAGACTCCGATGCGCCGAAAGATGAAGAGTCTTTTGGGATTTGGCACAGCCTTGGTGTTCCGGCTGAGCGCATTTCATTCTTACCAAAAAAAGATAACTGGTGGGGACCGGCGGGAAAAACCGGACCATGCGGACCGGATACGGAAATGTTTTATTGGACCGGAAGTGAACCGGCACCGGAAAAGCATGATCCTTCAGACAAAAGATGGGTGGAAATCTGGAATGATGTTTTCATGCAGTATAATAAGCAGGAAGACGGTACTTTTGTCCCATTAAAGCAGCAAAATGTGGATACAGGCATGGGATTGGAAAGGGTTTTGGGGATACTTAGCGGGGTGGATTCGCCCTTTGAAACAGAGCTATTTGTCGATGTTATTGCGGAAATTAGGACTTTAGCCGGATATGGCAAGACAGACGAAAAAAAAATGATTTCCGAAAGAATTATTGCCGATCATTTGCGATCTGCGACTTTCATTTTGGGTGATCCTTGTGCGGTCACTCCCTCAAATACCGATCAGGGATATATTTTGCGCAGACTCATTCGCAGAGCAATTCGCCATGGTCGTGAACTGGGAATTGAAATGGAATTTGCCAGAAAATTAGCCGGAATAATTGTCAAAAATTACGGAGATTTTTACAAGGAGTTAGCGTCTAATGAGGAAAGAATTTATGAGGAAATGAGCAAAGAAGAGATACAGTTTGGCAAGACTTTAAATAAGGGTCTACATGTTTTTCATGCTAAGACACAGCCATTTAATCCTCTAATGGTTAAAGAAAAAGGTATGTCATTATTATCCGAAGATTTTTGTTTTGAAATGTTTGCAACCTATGGTTTTCCTTTGGAAATGACTATTGAAGAATTAAAATCCCTTGGTTACATCAGAGATTTTCAGGAAAGAGAGCTGGAGATGAATAAATTTGAAAACTATTTCAAAAAACATCAGGTTTTATCAAGAGCCGGTGCGGAGAAGAAGTTTGCCGGTGGTTTGGCCGATCATAGTGAAGAAGTTACAAGATTGCACACGGCTACTCACCTATTACATAAAGCCCTGCGTACAGTTTTGGGGACGCATGTGGAACAACGAGGTTCGAATATTACAGCTGAAAGATTACGTTTTGACTTCTCTCATGGGGCAAAAATGACTGATGAAGAAAAAGCAAAGGTGGAAGGAATTGTAAATGATCAAATTCGAGCCGCTTTACCTGTAAGCTATGCAGAAATGAGTGTGGCTGAAGCGAAAGCCAAGGGGGCTATTGGCTTATTTGAATCAAAATACGGTGATGTGGTGAAGGTCTACACGATGGGTGATCCTGATAAAGGAACAGTATTCAGCATGGAAATTTGTGGTGGTCCGCATGTGAAAAATACGGGTGAGCTGGGCGGATTTACATTATTGAAAGAGGAGGCCTGCGCCACGGGTATCAGGAGAATTAAGGCTCAGGTGAGCGCGAATGTAAAAGTAGACAAGCAAGTGTGAAGTAATAAATTATGCGTTAATGTCCCGGCCTGCCGGCGAGCAAGTAGAGTGGCATATGAAGTAAGGGCTTTTGAATATTTAACAGATCGTCCCAGGACGGATTTCGGGTTTAAAACATATTTTATAGTTCGTGTAAAACTGCATGGATGAACGAAATTGTGCGAAATGTAAAAATGTCATTAAGACGACTTATGCGTCTGAGCGCGGCGAAATTGTTTATTGTGAAAAGTGTTATTTGGAGAGTTTGAATTGACCGGGCACCGGGTAGGCGTAGGACGGGCGATTGACCGGCGCCGGTCAATTCCGACCAGAGAACAATCTTCGTATTTTCGCAAATCAATTCATGGCGATTTTAAGATTATTTTAGGAAAATTTTAAGTTCGCCTGATAGGGTGTTAGCAGTTTAGGCTTTTTTTGTCATATTTTATTGAAATTTTAACAGATGTATGTTAAACTTAAGATAATCTAAAGTTTAACTTTAAATCCTATGACAAAAACCATATCCGTAAAAGAATTGCGCATGAATTTCCCAAAAATAAAAAAAGAATTGGATAGAGGTGTTAATTTCGTGGTGATATATAGATCAAAGCCACTGGCAAACCTGACTCCAATCAAACTCTATTCAAAGCCATTTGGAGATATAACCGGCAAAGCCTACAACTTTCCAAAAACAATGAAAGAATGGCTAAAGGATTGGGATAAACATGCTTTCACACTGAATGGTGGCAAAAAATTTGACGCAGTAAAATTAATTCGTAAAGAACGTGGATATGATGATTGAACATGTGACATTAGATTCGAGCTTTTTGGTTTCACTTTTTGCAAGGAATGAATTTGGTTTTGAGGCTTCAAAAAGGATGATTGATTTTGCCGATGAAAATAAAATAATTTTTCTGGTACCAATGATTGTTTTGATCGAAGTTTTTCATACTTTGAGAAGAACTGGAATTTTCGATAATGGTCATGAATATCAGAAGTTTCAGCTTTTTTTGAACTCTAATGAAATAAGGTATTTTGATTTAAATATGGATTTTTTCAATATGTTCAAAGAATTTCTGTTTTTCAATAAATTAAAAGCATCAGACGCTATAATCGCCGCTTCGGCTTTTATCAATAAATCTATTTTGATCAGTTGGGATAAACGATTATTGAAAAATTGCTGGCAAGGATACACGCCGGAAGAATTCTTGAAGAAATTTGGGTAATTTGCCGTGGAATTATTCCAGCTCCCCTTCCAAAATCCATTCCAGTGGCTTGGTGATGCGAACAGGAACGATTTGGCCGAGTAGATCGCGGCCTGATGAGAATTGCACGGTTTTGTAATGCTCGGTGCGGCCGAGGCATTTTTTGCCTTCCTGGCTTTCCACTAAAACTTTTACGGTCTTTTCCAAGAAGCGATTATGGGCCTCGGTGGATTTCCTTTTGAGCAAAATATCATTCATTATGTGCCAGCGTTCTCCCTTCACCTTGTCGGAAATGTCATCTTTTATAAATCTGGCAGCAGTTGTGCCGGCGCGCTGCGAATATTGCGAGATATAGCAATGTTCGAACTTCATTTCATCAAAAAATTTATAAGTATTTTCAAATTCTTCGTCCGTTTCGCCGCAAAAGCCGACAATAATATCGGTGGAAATGGAAATTCCCGGAATTTTCTTACGAAGTTTTTCAATGATTTTGCGATAATGCTCGACAGTGTAAGTGCGATTCATGCGCTTCAGCGTGCGATTATCGCCGGATTGAACGGGAAGATGCAAATAGGGCATTTGGGTTTTCAAAGTAGCCATGGCGTGGATGAGCTGATCGGACATGTCTTTAGGATGGGAAGAAGTGAAACGGAGGCGCTCCAGTCCTTTAGCGTGAAGCTTATCGATTTCTTCCAAAAGATAAACAAAAGGCTCTTTTTCTCCGAGAAATTCGAAAGTTTTTTCTTCTTTGTCGTACTGGCTGAGACCGTAGGAATTTACGGTTTGGCCGATGAGAGTGATCTCTTTACAGCCGTTTTCCACGAGCTGAGCACATTCTTTGATAATGTCCTGAGCGTCCCGTGATTTCTCGCGACCGCGGCTATACGGAACGATGCAATAGGTGCAAAATTTGTCGCAACCATTGGAAATGGCCACGAAAGCCTGAGATTTTGACTGATGAGAGCTATGCGTGGGTGAAATCTTGAAATAATCCTCGAGCGATTCTTCTTTTATTTCCGGGATTTTGCTTGCGGGATTAATTTCACGCGCGAGCATGGCAAGTTTTGGCAATTCTTCGGTACGCAAAGCAATATCTAGCTCACGCATAGTACCGAAAAGTTTGTCGCGTTGCGAGGAATAGCGAGAGCTGGATTTGCGCACCATACAGCCGGTAATGACTACCGTGAGATTGCGATGTTTGCGACGCATTTGTTCAATAGCGCGCATATGGCCATAAACCCGGTCTTCGGCGGACTGACGAATGCTGCAAGTGTTGAACATAAGCAAATCAGCTCCTTCAAAAGTGGAAGATTTGGCATAGCCCAGCGCCTGAAGATAGGCCTCCATGCGTTCAGTATCAGAATAATTCATCTGACAGCCGTAGGTTTGAATGTGGTAAGTTGGCATACGCAAAAACTCAAATTGCGAGGACAATCATAATGAGGAATAAGGCTTTAGGCAATGAAGATTAGTTGGATGAATGATTATTACTTTTCTATTTCAGCCTGCTTTCGATGTATTTATTCAGGCTGAGATTGTGAGCTAAGGCCTGATATAACAATTTTTCATGAGTTTCCGGATCAACACGTAGAAGTATTTTTCCATTAAAACCCGATTTCTTATCCGGCTTTGGGGGTGTTTTCCCTGCTTTTTCCAAGTCTTCCAGTGCAACTTCAAGTCCGGCTATTACACCATCATTCAATTCTTGTGCGTTATCACCATAAGCGTGAACATTGGGAAATTTGGGAATAACGGCTTTAAAGGCATCTTCTTTTCCATCCCCTATGTTAATTACATAATAGCTGTAATCGCTTGGCTTAATATTTTCCATAAATTGTTTTTAAAATATCTTTTATGTAGTATTCTTTTATTTTATTGTTATGCACTGGTATTGATTTGTGCGTTCCGTTTGGGCTTTTGAAAACATAATGGCTGCCACTTATTCTATCCAATTTATACCTAAAATACTCTAAAACGATCTGTAATTCCTGAATTGTTACATTCGCAGGACTATCGAATAGTTTCTTTATCCTCTTATTCATGTTTGTCATTCTCTTTTCAGTTAAATGATATCATTTTTGATAGCACTTTGTCAATGAGGGAAAGTTTAAAAATCCGCTACCAAATGATGTATAGCAGGCGAAGTTAAAATTTTCTTAAAAAAATCTTAAAATAATTCTAAAATAACTTTTCTGGTGCTCCCGGCAGGAATTGAACCTGCATCTAGAGTTTAGGAAACCCCTATTCTATCCATTGAAATACGGGAGCTGGATGACTGACCTACACGCTCAAAATTACACATCTGGTCTTATCTTCAGGTAAATCGGTCCTTGATTTAATTACCAGCTTTTCCATGTTTTCAACTTTATCCGACCAAATACCTTTGAGTGCGGCAGCAGGGTCTTCGTCGCCCATAGGAATAATAATTCTGGGTTCGATTCCTTCTATAATTTCACTGGCTTTTTTGGCTTCCAGATTGCTGTTTTTACCAACTTTTAGCATTAAAACATCCACATCACCAATCTCTTTCAACATATCGCTGGTGAGCGTGTGACCGAGTTCTCCCAGATGACAAATCTTGATCCCATCAACTTGAAAACGGAAAATGATGGTTTTTTCACCCTTGCTTCCTTCTTCTTCTTTAGATCTTGATTGGGTCCAGGCCTGAAAGCCTACAATTGGCACATCCTTAATCTCATATTCACCGGGCCAATCAAAAACTTTTGCGGCACCTTCGACTTCGCCCAATTCCTCATTTTTGTCTAAACTGGAAAGCACGAAATCTCCCTTAAGTTTACCGGCCTTACGATCGGGGTTTATTACCATAGTGGTGCCTTTATCTTTAATCGTGAAGCAAGTGTTTTTATTCCAGATAATTTCCATATTGTATGGTTAAGTTGTTTTATGCGAATTAGCCCATGCATGCTAGCAAATAATTGGGGGAGAGACAAGACCCGACGACAAACTAAGCAGGTAACTGCCCGGAAGAAGAATCTTGCACGCAATTCATGATTTCACTTTCGGCTGTAAAATTAGTCCCATCGGATCCATTTAATTTTGACCCCTCGAAAGCTCTAAGATCCTCGAGGCTGCCAACAATTGAAACATCAAGAATCACATTCAACACTCCACTAGTAAATTCTTCCCTGCTCTTTATGACTCCCCGACTAAGCAGATGTTTTATGAATCTATTCCTGACAAGGTTGTAAAAAAATTTTTGCTGTGAAGTAAAAGATTTCAGTTCCATCCGTGATCTGCTATTCAGCTCACTGTAGTCGAAATCCTGCCTATATTCCCCGTTTTCAAACAGCTTTTCAAATAATCTTCCGTACTCAGTGTAATCAGCGTAATCATTAAAAGCCTCCTCTCCATCCTTGATGGCTCCTACTTCCTTCAATAAAACAAGCCACAAATACTGGACATTATTGTGTTCCTTCAACAATTCATGACCTTCTTCAATAGCCGTTTTTTTATCTGTTCCGTTTGCCATATTTTGGGGGTCATTTTAGCAAAAAAGTTGCGGTTAAACAATCCATTTGGATATAATGCGCGCGGAATCTTAACTAATTACTCAAAAATGGCCAAAATAAGGAAAGTTCTAGCGAGAGAAGTGCTTGATTCCAGAGGGAATCCGACGGTGGAAGTGGAAGTTATTACAGAAAAATCTTCCGGCTTGGCGATTGTGCCAAGTGGCGCGTCTACCGGCATCCATGAAGCTCTGGAATTAAGGGATGGGGATAAGAAAAGATATGCGGGTAAGGGAGTTTTGAAAGCGGTAGAAAATGTGAAAAATCTGATTGCGCCGGCGGTGCTAGGCATGAACTCGGAAAATCAGCAGGAAATCGACAAAAAAATGCTGGAACTCGATGGCACGGAAAATAAATCCAAACTGGGAGCAAATGCGATTCTGGGTCTGTCCATGGCGGTGGCGAGAGCTACGGCTAATGAACGCGGTGAATTTTTATATGAATACCTGGGAGAGGGTAAAGGTAAAATTTTGCCACTACCGATGATGAATATTATCAATGGTGGCGCGCATGCCGATAACGGTCTGGATATTCAGGAGTTTATGATTTTGCCGCTGGGTGGGGTGAATTTTGCCGATGCCCTACGCATGGGCGCGGAAATTTTTCATACTTTGAAAGGAATCTTGAAAGAGGCCGGACAGGCGACTTCCGTGGGTGACGAAGGAGGTTTTGCCCCGCATTTGCCGAAAAATGAAACGGCGCTGGACTACATTGTACAAGCGATACAAAAGGCCGGATATAAGCCGTGGAAAGAAGTGATGATTGCCCTGGACGTGGCGGCAAGTGAATTTTATGATGAAGCCAAAAAAGTTTATAAAATAAAAGTGGACGGGAAAGCGGAGGAGCTGAATAATGCTGATTTAGTGGCATATTATGATGTTTTGCTGCGGAAATATCCCATTATTTCGATCGAAGACGGTCATGCTCAGGATGATTGGGAAGGTTGGGACAAAATGATGAAGGATACGGGTAAAACGATTCAGATTGTGGGAGACGATTTTTTGGTAACTAATGTGAGAAGACTGCAAAAAGCGATTGATTTGAAAGCGGCTAATTCCATACTGGTAAAGCTGAATCAGATTGGCTCGATCAGCGAAACCTTGGCAGCGATAAAGATGGCTAAAGCGGCCGGATGGACTGCCGTTATTTCACACCGCAGCGGTGAAACCGAGGACACGACTATTGCCGATTTGGCCGTAGCGATGGACACCGGATTGATAAAAACGGGATCGCTATCACGCACGGATCGCATTGCCAAATATAATCAGCTGTTAAGAATTGAAGAAAGGCTGGGAGAAAAAGCGGATTTCATTGGTGGTAGGGCTTTTTATCAATTGGCTGAAGGGTATAAAAATCGTCTATGATGAGAGATATAAAAAAATCAGTGGCCAGAGATTTATTGCCCAAGCGTGATCCGGGTTCGCACAAAGGTCAGAATGGTAGGGTGCTAATCGTTGGTGGCAGTATTGATTACTATGGCGCACCGGTGCTGTCCGGGCTGGGCGCTCTTTATAGCGGTGCGGATTTAGTGCAGATTTATGTGCCGGAATCTAATTTCGAATGTACCCGCAGTCTTTATCCGGATTTTATCGTGAAAAAATATCCGGGAGAATTTTTGACACCGCGCTATGCGGCGGAAATTGTAGAATTTGCTAAAAAAAAGGCGGATAGTATTTTAATCGGTCCGGGCTTGGGAGAAAGG
>CAYZOB010000066.1:0-20387 GCA_964480115.1 uncultured Candidatus Peribacteria bacterium | reverse complement strand
GAGCTTGAGGAGTTCAGCCTCACTCAGTTGAAATCAGCCGACATGCTTGTGTTCGGCGCTACTACATACAAAGGCATGGCAGATTACTGGACAAAGGCACCAGAGGAGGAAGGAGAGATCGCCAAATTAATGAATGCGATTCAAAAGATCGCCTGTTCATCAACTCTCAAAACTGCCGACTGGAACAATACAACAATCGTAAAAGATGCTGTGGCTGAAATTCCTAAATTGAAACAGCAAGGCAATGGAGATATGTATGTGTTCGGTAGCGGTAACCTCTCTAAATCTTTGATGAAAGCAGAGTTGTTTGATGAGTTTTGCTTATGCATTGCACCAATATTTTTAGGGAATGGGAGACTTTTGTTCCCTCAGGGCATCCCTCATAAAAAACTCAAACTACTTGAAGCCCGTCCGCTTGCTACAGGTGGCGTCATTATTCGGTATGCTCTAGCGGTGTAGTACAAATAAGCTAAGCTTAACCATTGAATTATGAAAAAACTTACAGTCAAACACGATTACAGCGAGCTGATCGTTGGCATTAGTGAGATTCTGGAAAGCGGTAGAAAGCAGGCCTACAAAGCCATAAATAATATATTAGTGCAAACTTATAGAGAAATAGGGAAACGAATTGTTGAATTTGAACAGAAAGGAAAAATCACTTCCAAATATGGCAGTAAACTTCTTATTAATCTATCTAAGGAACTGACATCTTATGGAAAGGGTTTCAGTAGGAGCAATCTCACTTACATGCGTCTCTTTTACATTAAATATCCAAAAAGTGAGACGGTGTCTCACCAATTGAGCTGGAGCCACTATTTTGAACTTTTAAAGCTTGAAGATGACTTAGCGCGTGGTTTTTATGAGAAACAATGCATAAAAGAAAAATGGTCAATCCGTGAACTCAAAAGACAGAAAAATTCCATGCTTTTTGAAAGGATCGCTTTGAGCAAAGATAAAAAAGGCGTGCTTAAACTATCGGAACGAGGCGAGATAGTGGAAACCTCAAAAGACATCATTAGAGAACCATATGTACTCGAGTTTTTGGGCATTCCCGAAGATTATAAATATTCCGAAAAAGAACTCGAACAAAAAATAATTGATAACCTGCAAATGTTTCTCTTGGAATTGGGCAAAGGTTTTACTTTTGTAAAAAGACAATTTAGAATGACTCTCAACAATCGGCACTTCTATGCCGATCTAGTTTTTTATCATCGAATTCTTAAGTGTTTTGTAATCATTGATTTGAAAATTGGCGAAGTTGATCACGGAGATATAGGGCAAATGAACATGTATTTGAATTATTTTAAAATCGAAGAAAACACAAAAGATGATAATGCTCCGATTGGCATTATTTTATCGGCAGAGAAAGAGCACATTTCCGTTCAATATGCCCTTGGCGGTATTTCCAACAAACTCTTTGTTTCCAAATATCAACTATATTTACCCAAAAAAGATGAGCTGGAGGCGGAAGTAAAAAAACTTATGGAGTAGAACCGAGTTCAGATGTTTTGGCGAGCAAAATTCACCCCTAACCAATCTTTCGTTTTTCTTCCTCAGCAAAAGAACCATGACTAAAAAAACAATTGCTAGCGGTGTAGTACACAAAGTGCCTGCTGATTTAAGAGAAACTTTAGTTTCCAAACCTGATGTGCTTGAAAAATGGAACAATCTTACGACTCTCGCACGTAACGAATGGATATGCTGGACTACTATTGTTAAGAAACCAGAAACAAGAAAAGAGCATATCAATCGTTTACGCGAAGACCTCATCAAAGGAAAACGCAGACCCTGTTGTTGGCCCGGCTGCCCTCATCGCAGACCAAATGCAAAGAAATGGTTTAAGTAAGAATTCCGCAGCCTTCTTCAATCCAATTTTCCCATAATGCATAATGGCATTATAACCGCGGTTCGATTTCTTTGCCTTATTTTGTGTTTATGATAAAATAAAGTTGTTTAAAATTTTTATTATGAAAACAGAACAATTTACAGTTTATATAGAACAGGATGAAGATGGAATCTTTATCGGCTCTATTCCATCAATACCAGGTTGCCATGCAGAAGGAAAAACACAAGTTGAAATGTTGAAAAATCTTGATGAGGTTTTGGAGTTATGCCTTCGCAATGTCAACAAAAAGGAAATTATGAAAACAAAATTCATTGGCATTCAAAACCTAGAGCTTTCACATGCCTAAACTCATCCCTATCAAACCTAAAAAGCTGATCAAAATACTGATCTCCATCGGTTTTTTCGAAAGAGATGCGCAAGGTTCACATGTATTTTTCAAACATAAAGATGGGCGAACAACAGTAGTACCAATCCATAATCGAGAACTAAGTAAGGGACTGCTTAGGAAAATTTTAAACGATGTTCAACTATCCATTGAGCAATATGATAAGTTAAGAAAATAAGGCAAATAAACCTATCCCCCCCCTTTTACAATTGTCTAAACCTTCCACTAAGCATAAAATTCAGCGTGCAGCTTAAAGCTCCACCATGCCAACAGTAAAAATCATGGGAATTCTCAACCTGACTCCCGATTCTTTTAGCGATGGTGGCCGGCACAACGAAATCAGGAAAGCCATCAAACGTGTAAAAGAAATGGAAAGCGAAGGCACCGACATTATCGATATTGGCGGCGAATCCACCGGTCCCAATTCACCAAATATTTCATTGGAGGAAGAACAAAAAAGAGTCATGCCAATTCTCAAGGCAATCCTGAAAATCACCAAACTGCCGATCTCAATCGACACCTACAAAGCAAAAATAGCCGAAGAAGCCATCAGATTAGGCGCCAAAATGATCAACGACGTCACCGGGCTGAGAGGGGATAAAGCAATGGCTAAAATCGCGGCAAAGTATCAAGTCCCGATAATCATTATGTACTCCAAAGACTCCTCGGCCCGCACGACGCTGCAGGAAAAGCACTATCCTAACGTGATAAAAACAATCAAAGATTTCCTCACGAAACAAATAAAATACGCAAAAAAGAACGGCCTTAAAAATTCTCAAATCATCATCGATCCCGGCATGGGGAATTTCATCAGCAAAGTGCCCAAATACAGCTTCGAAATTCTCAATAAACTTGCAGAACTAAAGCAACTCAAATTTCCAATTTGCATCGGCGCTTCACGCAAATCCTTCATTGGTGGAACAATGGCCGAAAGAGACTTAAAAGGCCAGGTAATCAGTGCTATTGCATATCTGAACGGAGCCAGTATAATCAGAACTCACGATGTAAAGGGCACAAAACAAATTATTGAACAATTATGAATAAGATGGACCTAAGCTGCGTTTTTCACTTTGCGGCCTCACATTTTCTCACCAAATATCATGGGAAATGTGAAAATTTACACGGCCACAACTATAAACTTATTGTAACCATAGCTGACACCGTGAAGGAAGATGGCATGGTCATGGATTTCAAGATAATTAAAGAAACTGTAAATAAACATGTAATTGATGAATTGGATCACAAGCATTTGAATGACATCATCGACAATCCCTCAGCGGAAAATGTTATTGTCTGGATGTGGGAAAAGCTTAAAAAAAACATACCGCTTAAAAAATTGACTCTCTTCGAAACGGAAGATTATTACTGCGAATATTATGGAGAATAACATTGTTTATTTAAGCCTTGGCAGCAACATTGGCAACAGAAAGCAAAATCTGGAAATTGCCATCTCTGAAATAGCCAAATTTGCCCATATAACAAAAAAAGCCTCAATTTACGAATCTGAACCTGTAGACTACAAAGAACAGCCCGATTTTCTTAATACAATTTTAGTAATAGCAACAAAACTCAACCCAGCAGAACTGATCATAAAATTGCAAGAAATTGAGCATTTAATGGGCAGAAAGAAAGAGATTGATAAAGGACCGAGGAATATTGATCTGGACATAATATTTTACAACAATGAAATCATAGAAGACCAAAATCTGAAAATACCGCACCCAAGTTTTTCAAAGAGAAATTTCGTGCTGACCCCTATAGCGGAAATAGACCCCACATTCACTGATCCGGTGTCTCACAAAACCGTTGAAGAGTTAAAAAAAATATTAACAAAACCCACCAGGGTTAAATTATGGATCTGAAAAAAATAGAAAAATTATACACTGAAATACTCAAGGAAATTGGCGAAGATCCTAATCGCGAGGGATTGGCCAAAACTCCTGAGAGAATTGCGAAATCCTTTGAGAAAATTTTTGGAGGATACAATAAAGAGCCATCAGAAACCCTAACTCTTTTTGACGGAGAAAATTACGATGAAATGATCATTTGTAAAAACATAGATTTTTATTCTACCTGCGAACATCACCTGCAGGCATTTTTCGGCAAAGTATCAATAGGCTATATTCCCAATAAAAAAATTATTGGCATTTCCAAACTGGCAAGAATAGTGGAAATTTTTTCCCGCAGATTACAAAATCAAGAAAGACTAACAATGCAAATTGCCAATACCCTCAATATGCTACTAAAACCCAAGGGGGTGGGAGTAGTAATGAACGCAAAGCATCTTTGTATGATGTCCAGAGGCGTAGAAAAACAAAATGCGTCAATGATAACTTCATCCTGTACGGGAATATTCAAACAAAAAGCCAAAACCAGGAGTGAATTTTTAAGACTCATCCTTGAAGACTAGCATCATAGAAAAATTCAACAACATTTCCAAAGAAGATGCTAATGTCTGTTTCTTACACACAGCAAATAAAGGAAGAAGTATTTTAGCCAAAAATCCAATCGACACATTCTCCGGATCAAGCTTAGACGAATTCAAAAAATTCGCAAAAAAACATAAAAAACATCTGCTGATAGGCTACTTATCCTACGATTTAGCCTATCAACTCTACGACATTAGAAACGAGAAAAAAAATGATTTAAATCTTCCGGAAATATTTTTCAGAGCGTTTAAAAATTGGCAGGAATACAGCGGAAAAAACATCTCAAAAGTATCAACAAAATTGCTCAAAATCACAAATTCTCACAATTTCAAACCGTCAAATACTAAAGCTCAGTACATCAAGTCCTATAAAAAAGTCAAAAGATACATTAGAAAGGGCGAAATCTATCAAGTAAATCTTACGCACAGAATGGAAGCGGAGACCGACATCCATGCTCGCCATTTATTCACCAGAATCATCAATGCAAATCCGGTAGATTTTCTAGCCTACATTGAGGGAAATGGCTTTGAAATTCTCAGCGCCTCACCTGAAAGATTCATTAAAATAAAAAAAAACAGTATTGAAGCATATCCCATCAAAGGCACCCGCCCACGCGGAAAAAGCGGAAAAGAAGATAAAAAACTGTCTCAAGAATTACTCAAAAGCGCAAAAGAAACTGCGGAATTAAACATGATAACAGATTTATTAAGAAATGATCTTAATAAAGTTTGTAGAACAGGATCGGTAAAAGTACGCAAACATCGAGCACTGCAAAAGTGCCCGACTGTCTGGCATACCTACAGCAAAATCACGGGGAAATTAGCCATACCGGCAATAGATGCCCTGCTCTCCATGCTGCCGGGAGGATCAATCACAGGCTGCCCCAAAAAAAGAGCTATAGAAATCATCGACGAACTGGAACCCACGCAAAGAGGAGTATATACAGGAATAATCGGTTACATCAAACCAAATCAAACCATGGATTTCAACATCGCCATTCGCACAATTATAAAAAAGGGGCGAAAACTCTACCTTCAGGTGGGCGGTGGCATAGTTTTAGATTCCAATTTTAAAGACGAATATCAGGAAACCCTGGACAAAGCCAAGTCATTCATGAACATCCTGTACTGATTTACGGTGTTTTAAATATTCAATAACAACAGGTAACAACGAAAGAACGATAATGACTATGATCACATATTCAAAATTTGCCTTAACAACAGGAAGTCCACCCAAAAAATAGCCTACAAACATCAATGAAGTCACCCAGACGAACGCCCCTAAAAGATTATAGAAAAGAAAAGTCCTATAATGCATTTTCCCAACACCCGCCACGAATGGCGCAAAAGTACGCACAATTGGTACGAAACGAGCAATAATTATCGCTTTACCTCCGTATTTTTCATAGAATTTTTTGGTTTTTTCCAGATACGCTTTATTAAAAAAGCGCGAATTTTCCCTGGAAAACAACTTATGTCCAATACTATTGCCCATCCAATAATTAACCGTATCACCAAGAATTGCCGCAATCAACAACACTACGTAAGCCACCCATATATTCAAAAAGCCTCCACCGGCAAATGCTCCAATGACAAAAATCAAGGTATCACCGGGCAAAAATGGAGTTACTACAAAACCGGTCTCCGCAAAAATTATCAGAAATAAAATCACATAAGTCCAAGAACCAAAAGCGGCAATGATATTTGCCAATTGTTCGTCAATATGCAAAATAAAATCCAAGATTTTCATAAAACTCTGGTGCCCAAGGAGGGACTTGAACCCTCACGATGTTGCCACCACTGGATTTTGAGTCCAGCGCGTCTACCAGTTCCGCCACCTGGGCATAAATTTACAAGAGAGAAATTAGCAGAATAGTTTGGAAATAACAACAAAAAAACATATAATGCCGTCATGTTTTGCGATGAACTAAAATTAAAGATAACAGCAGGCGACGGTGGCAATGGTGGACTTAGCTTCAGAAGAGAAAAATTTGTTCCACATGGCGGGCCTGATGGTGGCGATGGCGGCCGAGGCGGAGATATTATTTTTCGTGCCAACCCAAACTTCAATACTCTAAGCCATTTAGCAAATCGAAAAATGTATAAAGCCGAATCAGGAGGCAAGGGCAGAGGTAATAATATGACGGGCAAAAACGCTGAAGACCTGATTCTCGACGTACCACAAGGCACTATAATTTATACTTCAGATAAAAATCAAATATTAGCCGATTTAAACAAAGTGGATGATCAAATCATTTTGGCCAAAGGCGGTAAAGGAGGTTTGGGCAATCTCAGATTCGCGAGCTCGACCAATCAGGCTCCACGCTTTGCTGAAAATGGCGAACCCGGCGAAGATAAAGAGATTCTTCTGGAACTTAAACTTGTAGCCGATGTAGGACTTATTGGCTTACCGTCAGTAGGAAAATCCACTTTGATCTCAGTCATAAGCAATGCCAGACCAAAAATCGCCGCCTATCATTTCACCACACTCACACCCAACCTTGGAGTTGTTAGCATGGCACAATTTGGCGGATCATCAAGTGAATCTTTCGTAGTAGCAGACATTCCCGGACTTATTGAAGGCGCAAGTGAAGGCAAGGGATTGGGGCATAAATTTTTACGTCATGTCAGTAGAACCAAAATATTGGTGCATATCATAGATGTTACATCAGAAAATACCCAAAAAGACTACAAAACTATCAATGCCGAGTTAAAACTTTTTGACAAAAAATTACCGAAATTAAGGCAAATCACCGTTCTCAACAAAATAGACATGCTGGATAAAGAAACATTAGAAAAAAAGCTCAAAGAGATTAAAAAAATAATCGGGAGAGCAAAAATATTCCCCATTTCCTGCATGACCAAAGAAGGGCTTAAGTCATTGATGTTTGAGGTTTTCAAAGAACTTAGCAGTCTAAGAAAAGAAGAAAAGAAGGAAATCAGAAAAGTAAATCAAACCAAAGTAACCGTGCCAATTCTGCATCCTCATCTGGAAAAAGTGAAATTTATCATCACCAAAATTGAAAAAACAAAAGAAAATACTATTTTTCATATTAACGGTAAAAGAATTGAACAATTAGTAACAATGACTGAAATACGCAATCCGGAAGGACTTGAGCGCATCTACCATTTTCTCGGACGAATGGGCATTCAAAAAGCTATTGAGAAAAAAGGTGCCACCTTTGGCGATAGCATCGCCATAAAAGGCAAAATTATTCCATACAGAAGACAATGAAAATCATCGTAGGTCTGGGAAATTTCGGTGAAAAATATCTGAAAACCAGACACAATTCCGGCTTTCTGGTTCTCGACGAATTTGTCAAACAAATCGAAACCACAGGAACAAATGTGAAATGGAAAGAAGAAACCAGCCTGCAATCTACCACGGCGAAAACGACATTCAATAATCAAAATATATTGCTTGTTAAGCCGCTAACTTACATGAATTTATCGGGAGAAGCGGTCGGCAAGGTACTAAATTTTTACAAGGAAGGGCTTGAAAATCTAATTGTCATTTATGACGACATAGACCTTCCGCTAGGCAAAATTCGCATCCGTGAAAAAGGTTCAGCCGGTACTCATAATGGCATGAAATCAATCATCCAATATCTTGGTACTGAAAATTTCAAGAGAATTCGCATCGGCATTGAGAGTAGGGGAGAAATCGCCCCAAAAGAACAAGATTTGGCAAATTTCGTACTAACCAACTTCACTAAACCTGAATATAAGCTGATCAGTGACAGCTTAAAAGAAGCCGTAGTGGAACTCAAAAAGCTTCTATAACAGAGAGCTAACTGAATTTCAGCTTGACCATAAAGACATTTTTCCCTAGATTGTCGAGGCACATTTAACAATAAAATCATGTTCGCCATAATCGAAGCAGGAGGAAAACAGTATAAAGTCGAAAAAGGTGCCACTCTGAGTTTGGAAAAACTGGAAGTCAAAGAAGGTGAGACAATAACTCTCGATAAGGTAATTCTTATTAATGACAATGACAATCTGAAAATTGGTACTCCTTTTGTTGAAGGGGCTGCCGTAACCGCCAAAGTTATTGCCCATGAAAAAGGAGAAAAACTTCGTATTTTCAAGATGAAGGCCAAGGATCATTATCAAAGAACAACTGGTCATAGACAAAAATACACTTCAGTGGAAATTACTGATATAAAAAGTGAAGGTGCTGAAAAAAAGGCATCAGTCAGCAAGAAGGTCACGGCTCCAAAAGCTGACAAAAAAACTAAGCCGGAGGCAAAGCGCGCAGCCTAGTTTCCAGATCTTTTAATTCATCAGGCAAATCAGCTTTCACTACAAGCTCCTTTTTAAGCGAAGGGGGTTTGAAACCAATCAAATAAGCATGCAAAAACTGCCTGCTAAAAGCAAATTTTTTCACAAAAAATCTATTTAAAGCAGAATTGCCGTAAGTTTTATCACCAATAACCGGATGCCCGATTGAAGACATGTGCACCCTTATTTGATGTGTCCTGCCGGTAAAAATCCTTACCTCCAACAAACTGACAATCCTCTTCGCATCAATCCTGAAAACATCCAACACTTTATAGCCTGAAACGGCCTCTCTACCCTGACCTTTAGCCGCTAAAGACATTTTTTTTCTATGCCTCGAACTTCTTACTATAGGCGAATCTATAATGCCCTCTGGATACTGCATAAAACCTGTAACTAAAGCCAAATAGATCTTCTTTACCTCCCTATTTTTAAATTGAGCCATCAAATTTTCTAGCGATTTTTGATTCTTTGCCAAAAGCAAAACCCCGGAAGTCTCCTTATCCAGACGATGCACGATTCCCGGTCTTCCCGGATCCTTAAATTTAACCTTAAAATTTCGCCTCACAAAATCCAGAATATTCAAAGATTGATCGTCCTCATTGATTGGATACACCGAAACACCTGAAGGCTTATCAATAACCATACAAGCTTTATCCTCATATAAAATTGGAAATTTCATATTTTCATTAAGACTTACATGTTTTTTCTTAGTCCTAAGCTTAAAAATTACTTTATCCACCTCCTTTACCAGGTAATGAGCGCTGGACTTCTCGCCATTGACCAAAACACTTCCATTCACAATAAACCTCTGAAATTGACTTCTGGAAAATTCAGGATGAATTGATACCAAATATTTATCCAAACGCATTAAAGCAGACATACGGACATATTAGCCTAAATAATCAGCCCCTTCCAGGCCAATTGAAAAATGCTTTTCTGCATATTGGCAATCTGCTTTGACTTTATAATCACCCCAAATTCCTGACCGCGCTCAAGACTGATAATTGCTACCTTGTCATCATAAATATTCATCTCATTTTCAAATAATTTATGATATTGCTTATCACCCAGGTATTTCACCTGTGTCAGCTTATTTTTTTTGTCATAATTATTCTCAAAAAACGCTCGCACTTCCGGAGTATCTGGCACTATCGCCTTCAAGGGAATTTGCTTGTTGGCGATTCGAAAATCCTTATATTCGATTAAAAAATCGGTAAGACCGGAATCAAACCACTTATGCATGCAGAGATAAGCGAAACAATTACTTTTCGTATTAAGTGCATCATACATAACATATTTTACCCCTTCCAGACCCTCGTAATAAGTCACAACCGGCTTCTGAAAAGCAAATTCAGCCATAATAGCCCTATACTTGGGAACCAAAACCAGCAATTCAGATCTGAAATTATCGTAAATTCGACATTTCCTATCACAATAGCTGATCATACAATTGGGATCATTCGCCACAAAAATTTTGAAATTATTTTTATTATAAAAAGCCACAAAACCTTTCTTCGATAGAGATTTCAATAATGAATAAGTAGTAGTCCGATTAAAGCCCAACCTCTTGGCAAGAACACTTACCGGCTGATGGCCAATAGACAACAATTCCATATAAATACGCGCCTCGTTCGTGGCCAAACCAATTTCCGCTAATTTTTGTTGAAGCATAAGAAAACCGTAACGGAAATTAACAATATAAGTGTTTTCCAATTTTAGTCAAGTTTTTCTTCACAAATGAGATGAAAAAAAGAGAACAATAGATTAGAATACAGCACATGAAACCAGACATTAAAACTCTTTTAGATCGCGGAACGGTAGAAGTAATTGTTCGCAAAGATCTGGAAGAAAAATTAAAATCAGGAAAAAAATTCAGAGTAAAATTTGGTATAGATCCAACAGGATCAGACCTGCATATTGGTCACAGCGTAGTACTAAGTAAACTTCGTCAATTTCAGGACGCAGGCCATACGGCAATACTACTAATTGGTGACTACACCGCAAGAATAGGGGATCCTACGGGAAAATCCGAAACAAGAGTAATGCTTTCCGAGCAACAGATAAAAGCCAATATGGAACACTATGTGGAACAGGCTTCAAAAATACTGGATTTGAAAAAATTAGAAATACGTTACAACTCCGAATGGTTCGAAAAAATGACAATGGCTCAAATCCTTGAAATGACTGCCAAAAAAACAGTCAAACAAATGCTTCAAAGAGAAGATTTTAAAAAACGCATGAAAAACGATCAAGACATTTCAGTTGTTGAACTTATGTACCCAATAATGCAGGGATATGATTCCGTAATGCTTGAATGCGATGTTGAAATTGGTGGCACGGACCAATTGTTTAACATGATGGTCGGAAGAGATATGCAAAAAAGATTTGGAAGTCGATCTCTTCAAGATGTATTAACGATGACAATCCTAGAGGGATTAGATGGAGAAGAAAAAATGAGCAAATCACTAAATAACTACATTGGAATTACTGAAAGTCCAAAAGACATATATGGAAAAACTATGTCAGTGCCGGATAAACTAATTATGAAATTCTTTGAACTGGCAACAACGGTATCATCAGATGAATTGGGAAAATTAAAAAAGGCCTTAGAAGAAGGTGAAAATCCCCGTAATCTGAAAATGCGTTTAGCTCGAGAACTAGTAACCCTTTATCACGACAAAAAATCTGCCGAAAAGGCTGAAACTGAATTTACTGAAATTTTCGCTCACAAAGGGCTGCCGGAAGATATTCCAGTGCAAAAATTTTCAAAAAGTAAAATAAATATCGTTGAACTCCTGTCGGAATCCAAGTTAGTGAGCTCGAAAGGAGAAGCCAGAAGGCTTATTGAGGGTGGGGGAGTAAGAATCGATGGCAATAAGGTGGCCACTCACGAAGAAATGATAGACCTCACTTCAGAAAAACTTCTACAAGTGGGCAAACGCAAATTCATGAAGGTACATGCCTAAAATCAGCCCTTCCTAATACTCCTGCCATGCTGAACAAAAACCTGTCCAAAGTACTCAGAACCACCAATAAACATCTTTCATTACTCGAAACCCTGGGTGTAAAAAATGTTAAAGATTTTTTACTATATTTTCCCCGCAATTACACCGATGCCAGCGAATTCACAAAGATAATCGACGTAAAAACGGATGAGATAAATATAATCAAAGGAAAACTCACCAATCTCTTCAATATAACTACCAGATTTGGTAAAAAAATCACTCGTGCTCTTTTCACCGATGATTCAGGCTTAATTCAAGTTGTTTGGTTTAACCAGCCTCATCTGGTCAAAATGCTACCGAGAAATAAGGAAATTATTCTTAGCGGAAAAGCCAAGCTGTCATTGGGTAAAATTGCTCTGCAAAATCCTACCTACGAAATAATCAAACAATACGAAGAACAAATTCACACCGGCCGCATTGTACCAGTTTATCACGAAACGGAGGGGATAAATTCCAAATGGATGCGCGAAAAACTTAAACCACTTGTAGATGAATGGATAGTATTTTTCGAGGAATATATGCCGGCCGAAGTTCTGGCAGATCACAATCTCATTGACTACAAAACAGCCATCAAAAACATCCATTTCCCGGAAAGTGATGAAATTTTAGACCAGGCTAAGGAAAGACTGGCATTTGATGAACTATTCCTGCTCCAACTAAAAGTTTTACAGAAGAAATGGCTATGGCGTAGCGAAGCGGAGCCATTTTCTAAAAAGATGGAAATAAAACTGGAAGCGATTATGGAATGCATTAAGTCACTGCCATTCGAGCTAACCAATGCCCAAAAAAAAGTTATCAAGGAAATTCTTGAAGATTTAAAGCAACCCTTCCCAATGTCCCGTCTAATTCAAGGAGACGTCGGCTCCGGCAAGACCATCGTCGCCGCTATCACAGCGCTAAATGTGATAAAAAATGGCTTCCAAGTTGCCATCATGGCTCCAACCGAAATTCTGGCAAAACAGCACTACAGCACCTTTGTGAAAACACTCAGCCGCTTCAATATCAACATTCAATTCATCGCCGGCAGCAGCGCCAAAAATCAAAAAGATGACGTGATAATGCAAATGAAAACCGGAACCGCGGATATCATCATCGGCACGCATTCCCTGATACAAGAAGGCATCGGCTTCAAAAATCTTGGACTGGCAATAATAGATGAGCAACATCGCTTTGGCGTAAAACAAAGAGAAATTCTCAAAAGTTATGGCTCACCGCACTTATTAAACATGACCGCTACACCGATTCCACGAACATTGGCAATTACAATTTATGGCGACCAGGATCTTTCTATTATCGATGAAATGCCCAAAGGTCGACAGGAAATTTTAACTCGCGTCGTCCCGGAAACAAAACGCACCGAAGCTTATCGTTGGATCGAAGATCAGGTAAACAAAGGCCGACAGGCCTTCATTATTTGTCCATTAATCGATGAATCAGATGTCATACAAGTAAAATCCGTACTGACCGAATATGCATTTCTCAAAAATCATGTTTTTCAAAATCTCAAATTAGGCCTGCTGCACGGCAAATTAAAACAGGAAGAAAAAGATCAAATAATGTCGGATTTTAAAGAAAATAAAATAAATATATTAGTTTCCACATCGGTGATAGAAGTCGGTATAGACGTACCGAATGCCACTATGATGATCATCGAAGGCTCAGAACGTTTTGGCCTGGCCCAATTACATCAATTTCGTGGCCGTGTTGGCAGGGGAGAGCACAAATCTTATTGCTTCCTTTTCACCGGAACATTATCCGAAGAAGGCAATAAGCGCATGAAAGCCATGGAAACACATTCCAGCGGCTTCAAATTGTCAGAAATTGATTTAGAACTTCGCGGTCCTGGAGAAATTTATGGCATCCGCCAAAGCGGCATACCTGATTTAAAGATGGCCAGCTTGACAGATTCCAAAACTATCGAAAAGGCACGACGCAGCGCCCAGAAAATAATTGATAAAGATCCTCTGCTAAAAACCTACGACAAATTGGCGGCAAAAATCGCCGAATTACAGGAAATTCACATACAAGACTAACGACCTATCGAAAGAAAATACAATACGTTCACATATTCTCGTCGAAAAACTTATCGACAACAGAAACGAGTGCAATGATGCTCAAACACGGCAAAACAAAACACTTCAAACATCAAAACAAGGCGAAAGACTCAGAAGTCAAGAGACCCCTTCTGATCCACACCAACAACTTCGCACAAGATACATTGTGCAAAGTTAAAGCAGTTCATCTATAGACCCCACCTCTCCATTCTCAAACCTTCTTTTTAATTTAGCAACATTAGCCGGATCTTCTAAAAAATGATTCAACGCCTCAATTTTTTTATAAAAATTCAGATATTTTGTACTGGAGGTTTTCAACATTGTAATTATCGCATCAAGCACTTCCCTCTTCTCATCATCAACTCTAAAATTCCTATCACTGGCACTACCCAATAATTTTTGAGCAGATAAAATTAACTTATCATCAGGAATTTTATTTGGAGAATCGGAATCATCTGTAACTAAACCAAGCTTGCTGCTTATATAAGAATCCAAATAGCGATCATCCAAAGCCTCAGATAAATTTTCCGATTCAACCCTCACGAAACCATCATTTGCACGCACATCAGAAATATAACAAAAATATTTATTTGTTTTTTCATCCCTGAAAATATTTATTTGCATAGGATATTTTTCAGGACCAACTAATGCCGAAGCACTACCGTCATCATGAAAGTCCAAACGAAATGATTTAGCATCAGTAGAACTTAAAACCACCCTGGTTTCAGAACTGACCTCAACAGGCTTTTCAGTTGCCAGTTTCGGCGCAATGACAACCTTGTCACTAACTACCGTCGACCCGCCAACATCAGCCTTATAAGCAACCAGTTCCCGCTGCAATTCCTTGTCTCCGGAAGTATCGGCCAAATCCACATCAAGCTTATCCGATTCAGCCAAATACATAGCCGCAGTAATTTCTTTTCTTAAATATTTCTCAGTCAAAGCATTATGTGAGGAAGTCCAAACAGTGGCATATAGCTTTTGTTCAGGAGTAGAAATTTCACCATCAAGTCTTTCAAAAACTTTCACGGCAAAGTTTCTCCTTCTTACAGTTCGAATATAATCCTTTAAAAATCCGGGAGCTTCTTCCTTTTTCTCACCGGCATATCCGGCAACTTTAAGCTTGAAACTTTGATCTAAATCATAAGACTTGTTTTTTTCATTTCCAACCCACCTATTTTTATTCAATTGAAATTCACGCCACTGTAAATAAGCCGCCTTCAACTCCGCATCAGCTAAAACTTTATCCTTCGAAATACCGAATTTACCACTTAATTGAAAAGCAAAGTCATCAACAGGATTTGCACTGATTTTTGCAGAGGTATTCAGAAAGGCTGCCGAATCTTTTTCGAAATCAAGAATCACCGTCAAATTAGGAGCCTCGACAACTAAATCACTCACCGCTTTATTACCTAAATCATTTAATGCTTTTCCACTTCCATCAAGATCAATTTCATGGTCAACAACATTAGGGGAAAGTAGCAAAACCTCCCGGGAATTATCATTTTTCGAACCTTTTTGACGAAAAGCATTCATGAATAATACATTAAATTCCCCAATTATAGCATTTTTATCATATAAGTTCCAATCAACTTATATCCCTTTTTAGCATAATACTCCCGCGTCCCAATTCCGGCGATCACTGCCATTTTCTTGTATCCGGCCTCACGCGCAAGTCCCTCGGCATCTTCCATCAGCCTTGTCCCCCATCCGACATGTTGCTTCTCGCCACTTTCCTTATTGCCAATAGCTATTTGCTTACCATACACATGTACCTCGCGAATCAAAGCCGCACCCTTAAGCTCAGCAAGAAAAGTCACTTTGGGAAATCTTAGACGCAACAAAGCCACAAGCTTATCCTGCTTCACTTCTTCATAGGAAATAAAGAATTCCTGGCCGCCGCTAGCCAAATATTTACGCACAACCAGCCTGACATTTTCACGATCAACATTGGTATTTTGAATTTCTCGAGCGCGAATATCCCGGCAAGGAGTGCCCATTGCGATCAATTTTTTCTCCAAAATTTGCCTGATATTAGATGACTTAAAGCCAGCTTCAATATCTGTAGAAGGAATATCTCGAGCGATACGATCAATACGACACCATTCCGGCACAGCCCTGATTTCCTCCAACAAAACCTCTTCCAAAGTCGCATCATCATAAGGCTGAAATAGACCTTTTCTATAAATCGAAGATAAAATAGACTTAGGCACCACCACGCAAGGATAAATCTTCAAATAATCCGGCTGATATTTGTCATCGGCAAAAAGCTCTCCAATCATCTTCTTGTCAATTTCCACAGTCGAGCCGGGTAAATTCGGCATCATGTGATAACTGATTTTGAAACCCGCGTCTTTAAGCAAAGCGGTAGCCTTGCGCACGGATTCCAAATCATGCCCGCGCTTGGTAATTTCCTGCACTCGATCATCAGTTGTCTGCACACCAATTTCAACTTTAGTAACACCAAGATAGCGCAACCTCCTAACCTCTGCCTTATCGATAAAATCCGGCCTGGTTTCAACATTTATCCCAATACATCTCACTTCCGCCGTCTCGTTTTCCTTCACAATTTGTTCCCAATTTTGATTTTTTTTATTAAGCGGCTTCAGCACAACTGTATTCACCTTATCTGAGCCATAGGCGCTATCTACCACTTCCTCTCTTGTAATATCCACCATTTTATCTGTTTTCCCATTAGCAGTTTGTAAATAAAATTCATTCATCGCTTGTAAACATTTTTTTAAAAACCATATCTGATAACGCTTGGTATATGAACTCCATGTTCCTCCCAGAACTCTCAATTCAACCTTGGAAATTTCATGACCGGTAATACTCAAAGCCTTCAGGCGGACAAACACCTGAGTATAAGGATTAAAGCGCTGCCGAAAAGCCCTCTGTGCCGCCGGCTGCGAAGGCAAATAGCTCTTGGGCATGCGCACGTCCGTCGGACAATAAATGCACTTACCCGGACAAGGAAAGGGTTTCATCATCACCGTAACAGGTGCCACGCCGCTCATGGTTCGCACACTGCGTTTTTGAATCAAACCCAGAAGCTCGATGTTTTGCCCAATTTTCCCCTCACTCACCAGATCATTATAAGCTCTAATGAAATAGAGATTGTGGAAAATTTTGCCCCTGTTCTCCTTAGTTACAGCATTACGAAACTTTTCAAAATCATGACGATTTTTGAAATGCATTGTCGCAGCTTGCTCAATAATGATACGCGCCAATTGCTGATTTTCCCGTAAATCCAATTTTGCGAAATCCATAACAAATGGATTCTAGCTGAACTCTAAGCCTTTATCAATTTTAAGGCCTGCTCGTAATATTGCCTCAGCCTTAAAGGATATTCCGGATTGGTAGTCGGCCAGCCGGCACCATTATAGAATGTAGCAAATTTTTCATAATTTCCGGCCAAAGGTAATTGAGATTCCAATTTACCGTGAGATTTTTCAATCATAAAAGCCAAAAAAAGCTTAGCTGCATTAAGAGGATGCTCAGTTTGACCAACAGTCATATTCAAATTTTGACGAGCCTTAAGACCGGCGCCTTTCATCAAAACATGAAAAACAGAATAAGAGAAAACATGATGACCTTTTTCGTAACGAAAAGTTGCAAATTGAGCGATATTCCCACCACATTCAGCCTTTGCTACAGCCAGCATCGCAGCCAAAATTTCTCTTTCCGAAGTTCTAACCAGCAGTGAACTAATTTCTCTGCTATAAACACCATTGTACTTCATGTCGAACAAAGCGGCTCTGCAATATTCAACAAAATCCCGCTCACTAAGATTTTTCATCGGAGACTCCTTGGGGGGTAATGGAATCCAACTCCCAAGCTGCAAAAATTTTGGCGGAAGATTAAAAGAGCTCAAACCTGTAGCTGCCAAATTTTTTAAATATCCAAATTCGGGTATTTTAGACAATTTTTGCTTAATTCCGGATAAAGAATCACCGGCCACAACTTTATAAAAAGTAATACCTACATCTCGCAAAATAGTCACTTTGGGAGCCAAAACATCTGTTCTCCTCTTGACTTCTTCAGAAGAAAACTCGCCTCCCTTAACCTTGATCATAAATTCCAGACATATCGCATCCTTGGCAATATCCGTCCCTACTCCAGACCTGGATTTTCCGGAAGCTACTACAACCTCATGACTCGCAACCAATGGCAATTGCTTCTTAACTGTTCTATCTTGGCCCGATAACTTCTCAAACATTTGGTTTCTTTTTTACTCATTTTTCTCTATATTTTAGCATATGAAAGACAAAATCGCAAAGCAGCTGCTGGCAAGAATAGCTATCGATTATAACAATATTGCCGAAGAATTCAGCCAAACCAGACAATCCGGATGGAAAGAATTCGAAGTTTTCCTGAAATATATAAATAATAGGCAAAAAATAGCTGACCTTGGCTGTGGCAATGGCAGATTTTACGATTTTTTGAAAAAAAATTGTCAGATCAGGTATATAGGATTAGATAACAGCAAAAAGCTTCTCAAATTGGCTAAAGACAAATTCAAAAATGATACGAATGTCAATTTCATTGAAGGGAACCTGCTAAACACCGGCCTGGAAAATTCCTCGGTAGGAGTAGTCACTGCTATTGCCTCTTTTCATCACTTACCAGGACACAAAAACAGACAAAAATCATTGCAAGAAATATATCGCATTCTAGAAAAAAACGGCCTCCTAATAATCAGCGTTTGGAATTTATTTCAAACAAAATACAAGAAATATATTTGGCAGGCCAGACTTAAACATATACTATCTTTAGGGAAATACGATTGGCGCGACACCTTTATTCCATGGGGGAAAACAGACATAAAACGCTACTACTACGCCTTCAAATCAAAAGAAGTAATTAAATTACTGAAAAAAAACAACTTCAATATCCTAGAAACAATCATCGGTAACAATTTAGTTTTCATATGTCAGAAAAAATAAAAATTCTTGGAATAAGATTCGATAAAATTACCATGCAGGAAGCTGTGAAAAAAGCTCTGGAATTTGCCAAAGACCAAAAACCCCATTACATCTGCACGCCAAATCCGGAAATACTGCTCGCCGCACAAGAAAACATGAAATACGAGGAGATCCTGAACAAATCAGATCTGAATATTGCTGATGGCATCGGCATTCTCTGGGCCAGTAAGTTCAAAAAAATCACTGAAGACACCAGGAATAATTTCAAAATTTTTAGCAAATGGCTCACTTCCCTATCGAGCGTTTTGGTTTATCCAAAATATATTCGCACAGAAATAACTGAACGTGTGACCGGCGTAGATTTAATGCAAAACATCTGTAAGGAAGCCGCCCACCAAGGCCTGAAAATTTTCCTGCTCGGCGCTGGCGAAGGTGTAGCGGAAAAAGTAAAAGAAATCCTGGAAAAAAAATATCCCGGAATAAAAGTAGTCGGCACCCACGCCGGATCACCACGACCCTCAATGGAAGCAGAAATCACCAAAAAGATAAACCAAACTGACGCCCAAATCATTTTCGTCGCCTACGGCGCACCCGCGCAAGAGCTGTGGATCTCCCGAAATCTAAACAAACTAAAAAACGTCCGCCTGGCCATCGGCATCGGCGGCGCCTTCGACTACCTCGCCGGCGTACGCAAACGCGCCCCAAAACTCCTCCAAAAACTCGGCCTTGAATGGCTCTACCGCCTCATCCAGCAGCCTTCGAGGGTAAAAAGGATATATAATGCCACAGTGAAGTTTCCGGTGAAGGTACTGAAAAAAGAACTGAAATAGAGACTCAGCTGGTTACGTAAAGTCTTTTATTGTAATTTGTAACCTCACCTCTGACTAAAACTCGCCTTTCATCATGAGTTAAAGCCTCGAAAAGCTCTTGTCTTCTCGTTTGAACAGCAAAGTAAGTTTGAGCAAGCGCAATTGTCTCTTTTGAGGAGTCCCCATTTTGCGCAATAAGATAACAAGCTTACCTAGATAGCTTATAGTCAAATATCAATTTATTGGCTCCCTTACCACCTTTTATCGACTTGTTGATATCAACAAAGTGATCCAAAACATCTTGTTCACTAAGTTTACATGCCGACTTTGCTTTTTCGATAACTTTTTCAAAATTGCGCCATTCAGTATATTCAAGAATCTCCATTAATTTCCTAGCCTCCCAATATTCTACACCATTCTCATCTATTTTCTTTATATCTTCAAAACTTTTATTCGAAGATTTCGGAGTTAAATTATTGTCCATATTTCTAAAATTAATTTTTATAACTCGATAATGGGTGAGCATACGCTCACCGTCAAGACTGCGCCCACAGATCATATTGCTCAAACTTAAAATTTGCTTCCTAGTCACCACCCGAACATCTTGAAAAAAAACCTGAAATAAAATAGACTGCCCTCACAAAAACTTGGGGC